>DASVTN010000146.1:0-13120 GCA_036387555.1 Allosphingosinicella sp.
GGCGGCGGCGGGGGCAAGCCGCAGGATTGGGAAGTCTGATGATTGGTCTGGTTTTGGTGACCCACGGCCGGCTTGCGGCTGAGTTCGTTCGGGCGATGGAGCATGTGGTCGGCCCGCAGGAGCGGATCGAGGCGATCTGCATCGGCCCCGATGACGACATGGAAGGCCGCCGCAACGACATTGCCGAAGCGATCGCCCGGGCGGACGACGGCAGCGGAGTCATCGTCCTCACCGACCTGTTCGGCGGCACCCCCTCGAACCTCGCCATCTCGCTGATGAAGTCGGAGAAGATCGAGGTCATCGCAGGCGTGAACCTGCCGATGCTGATCCGGCTCGAGGGCGCCCGCAAGCTGCTCGACGTCAAGGCCGCGGTGGCGGCGGCGCGGGAAGCGGGCCGCAAATATATTTCGGTCGCTTCCGAGATACTCGGGGAGACGGTCTGAGCGTGGCGAGCCGCACCGTCCAGATGACTAACCGGCGCGGCCTGCACGCGCGCGCCAGCGCCAAGTTCGTGACCATGGCGGCCGGGCTTTCGGCCGACGTCGAGGTGGAGAAGGACGGCAGCCGGGTCTGCGGCACCTCGATCATGGGCCTGATGATGCTCGGCGCCGCGTTCGGGGATTCTGTGACCATCCACACCGAAGGCGATGGGGCGGACGAAGCGCTGGAGGCTCTGGTCGCGCTGGTCGAGGACCGGTTCGGCGAGGAGTGATGGAAGGACCATATCGTCATCCCGGCGAAAGCCGGGACCCCAGGACGAGAAGTCTCGGCGGGTCTCCCCGAGGTCCCGGCGTTCGCCGGGATGACGGCCGATGAGGCAGATAACCGCTTTCTCCAACCCGCTCGTCAAGGACGTCCGCGCCCTGCGCGAGAAGAAGGGGCGACGGCGGCAGGGCATGTTCCTGGCCGAAGGCCTGCGGATCCTCACCGAGGCCCGGGAGGCCGGAAAGCTTCCGGCGATCCTCTTCTACGCCGAAGGCGCCCGCCACCCGCTCCTCGACGGGCTGATCGCCCAAGTGGAGGCGGCTCATGGCGACGTGGTCGAAACCAATCCCGACATCCTCCACAAGCTTTCCGGCAAGGAGAATCCGCAGGCGGTCGTCGCCGTCTACCGAAGCTTCGACACGCGCCTGGAGCGGATCGACCGGAGCTCGGCGCCCCTCTGGATCGTCGCTCAGGCGCTTCGCGATCCAGGCAATCTCGGCACCATCCTTCGAACCGGGGATGCGGTCGGGGCCGGCGGCCTGATCCTCGTCGACGAATGCGTCGACCCCTTCTCGGTCGAAGCCGTGCGGGCGTCGATGGGAGCCTTGTTCACCCAGAAGATCGCCGCGGCCCCCTGGCCGGAATTCCTCGCCTGGCTTCGCGGCGGCGAAGGGCAATTGATCGGCACCAGCCTGAGGGCCGAGCTGGACTATCAGGCTCCAAGCTACGAGAGGCCCGCCTTCCTCCTCGTCGGCAACGAGGCTCAGGGCCTTCCGGAGCCCTATGAGGCGGAATGCGACCTGCTCGTCAAAATGCCGATGATGGGAAAGGCCGACAGCCTCAACGCCGCGGTTGCGACCGCCGTGATGGCCTATGAGGTGATCAACCAGTGGAGGAGACCGTCATGACCCGCCTGCTCGCCCTCTCCGGCGCCCTTTTCGCCGCCGCCTGCACGACCAGCGAAGCTCCGGCTCCGGCAAGCGGCGATCCCGCACGGGAACATTACGAAGCGCGCGGCCAGGAGCCGGGATGGCACCTCCTCATCCACGGCGGTCGGATCGACTACACCGGCAATTACGGGGACAAGAAGATCAGCGTCGCCCGCCCCGACCCGCGCCCCAGCTTCAACGGCCGCCGCTACGTCACGCCCCGCCTCACCGTCGACGTCACCTACGTCCGCTGCAACGACGCCATGAGCGGCCACGGCTACGAGCACCAGGTGACGGTGCTCGCCGACGGCGAGACCTACAAAGGCTGCGGCGGGGCGCGGAAGAGCGAGTGGGATGTTTAAGTTGGGGCGAACCGGCCAGCTACCCGCTAGTGGTAATCAACGATCAGTCCGGCCTCCGTGCAGTGGCCCACTAATTCCGTATACTGGTAATTCGTGTAGGTCCCTTCCAGATTATACTGAATAGGCTCAGAGCACTCCGGGACTATCCGTCCAACCACGACCTGACGGGTAGCATCGCTGTACATCTCTGTGAGATAAGCAGGTTCCCAATAGTTATACATTTGGTTGTGGTTGCCCATCAGGACAACCGATCCTGCAGCCAATGGCAAAATCCGGAGCCAATTGCCCATCCATTTCCTCCACGGCGTCGTGTCGACGGACCACATCAGCACACGAGTCAAATAGAGCACCGACCACAGCCGGAGTCCAGTTAGACTTTGATCCTGAATTGGTTCTTTCCAGCTTGGGAAGCTATTCAGCCGCCTCAGGAAGCTCCGTCGGGTCGAGCTTGGTGAGTTGCCTCGGCGTCGAGTCGATCATCGGCACCGGCTCCATCGTCCGGCCGCCCGTCTCGACCTTCAAGGTCTCGAAGCGCTTGGCCTGGGTCAGCACCTGGCTTTCGAGGCTTCCGACGAAATCGTTGTAGGCGCCTGTCGCCTGGCCGAGGTTGCGGCCGAGCTTGGCGACGTGGCCGCCCATCACCGTCAGGCGCTTGTAGAGCTCCTTGCCCGCCTCCGCGACTTCCTTGGCCTGGGCGGCGAGGGTCTCCTGGCGCCACATGCCGGCCATGATCTTGGCCAGCGCCAGCATGTTGATCGTCGACGCGATGATCACGCCGTTTCGGAAGGCTGATTCGATCAGATCGGGCGCCCGCTCGGCGGCGGCGGAGAGGAAATGCTCGCCGGGGATGAACATGATGACGAAGTCGGGCGACAGTTCGAACTGCCGCCAATAGCCCTTGCGCCCGAGGTCGGCGGCGTAGCTGCGCATCGCCGCGCTGTGCTGGAGCAGCAGGTCGGTCCGGCTGACCTCGTCCTCCTCGTCATAGGCCTGCTCGAAGGCGACCAGGGGGCATTTGACGTCGACGATGATGCAGCGGTCGCCCGGAAGCTTGATGACGCAATCGGGCCGAAGCTGCCGCTCGCCGTCGCTGACGCTCGCCTGCAGCGCGAAGTCGACATTCTCCGCCAGCCCCGCGGCCTCCAGGATGGTCCGCAACTGCTCCTCCCCCCAGCGCCCCCGCGCCTTCGGGCTGGAGCGCATGACGTTGGCGAGCCGCTGGGTCTCGCGCCGGACGGTCTCGTTGCCTTGCGCAAGCTGCGCCACCGCCTCCTTGAGCTCCCCGTAGCTCCCCTGCCGCTCCTTCTCGACGACCGCGAGATTCTCCTCGTAGCGCTTGAGCGTGGTCTGGACCGGCTGGAGCAGCGCCTTCAGCTTCTCCTCATGCTTCTCGCCGGCCTGGTTGAAGCGGGCGTCGGCACGCTCGAGGAAATTCTTCTGGGCCTCGCCCAGAAGCCTGCCGCCTATCTCGCTGAACTGGGCGGACAGGGCCTCGCGCGCGTCCTTGATCTCCGCGAGCCGCTCCTGGAAGCTGCGCTCCTGCGCCTCGCGGGCGGCGGAGAGGCCGGCGCATTCCGCGCGGGCGTCGGCGCAGGCCTGGCGCGCCTCGTCGAGCTTCTCCTGCATCCCGGCGAGGTCGGCGATGGCCTTGCGGAAGTCCTCCGTGCGGTCGTCGCGCTCCTTGCGGTAGAGCGCCGCATGGCGGCCGCCGAGGAACCAGCCGGCGGCGGCGCCTATTGCGAGGCCCAGGATGAGGAAGAGGATAAGCGAGGTGTCCATGTCGCGCCCTTGGAACGAAGAGCGAACCTAAGGCAGGCGCGGTAAATGGTAAAGGGGCGGGACACCTAAGTTGTGGAAAACTCACCCGTCATCCCGGCGAAAGCCGAGACCTCGGAAAGACCCGCCGAGACTTCTTGTCCTGAGGTCCCGGCTTTCGCCGGGATGACGGGAAAGGCTTGCCCCGCTACGCCGCGAGCTTCCTCTGCTTGGCGAGCTTCCTGAGGATCATGTCGCGCTTCAGGCGCGAGAGATAGTCGATGAAGAGCACGCCTTCGAGATGGTCCATCTCATGCTGGATGCAGGTGGCCAGCATGCCCTCCAGCTCCTCCTCATGCACCTGGCCGTCGCGGTCGAGCCAGCGCAGGCGAACCGAATCCGGCCGCTCCACCTCGGCATATTGGTCGGGGACGGACAGGCAGCCTTCATTATAGGGCCGCGGGATCCCGGAGCTGGCGAGGATCTCCGGATTGATGAACACCATCGGCTTGGGGACGGGCTCGCCGCCCTCTTCCTCCGGGTCCTGCAGGTCGATGACCAGGATCCGCTTGGCCACGCCCACCTGGATGGCGGCCAGACCGATCCCCGGCGCGGCGTACATGGTCTCGAACATGTCGTCGATCAGGGTCTGGATCTCGGGCGTGATCGCCTCGACCGGCGAGGAGACCTGGCGCAGCAAGGGGTCCGGAGCTTCGATGATGGGGCGGATGGCCATGGCTTTTATCTAGGGATCGGAGGGCTTTTCGTCAACGCGACGGGTAGGCCAGGAAGCGCCGGCGCTCCTCCAGCCAGGCCTCCTCGTCGGGCAGGGCGAGCGCGTCCAGGTCCCCCGGCCCCGCCTCCGGATCGTCCACCCATGAGCGAAGTCCGGGTCCGCCGTTGATGACGTCGATCGCAAGCTTCCCGAACTCGTATTCGTAAGGAAAATCTCGCCACAAGGCGTAGTCGGGCCGAAGCCGGCGGATCGCCTTGAAGGCGAGCGCCTGCAGGCGCCAGGGCAGGAAGGTGTCATGATCGTAGAAGGCGCCTTCCGGGTGGATGTGGATCCCGTGGCAGGTCTTGCCGGAATGCTTGTGGAAGGTGGGCTCGAAGGCGATTTCGCGAAGCGCGCAGCCGTCCAGCCACTCCGGCGCCAGCCAGCGCATCTCGGCTGCAACCGCTCCCGCGTCGATGTCCGGCGCTCCGAACAGCTCGAGCGGCCGGGTCGTCCCCCTCCCCTCCGACAAGGTCGTGCCTTCGAGCATCACGGTGCCCGCATAGGCGCGCGCCATCCACAGGCTCGCGGCGTTGGGGCTGGGGTTGATCCAGATCCGGCTCATGGGCCAGCCGAAGCCCGGCGCGGAATCGGGCTCGTACCCCTCCATCTCGATCACCCGATATTCGACGTCGATCTTCATCGTCTCCACGAACCAGCGGCCGAGCTCTCCCAGGGTGAGGCCGTGGCGCATCGGCATCGGCCCGGCGCCGACGAAGCTCTCCCAGCCGGGCCGCAGGGTCATTCCCTCGACCGGACGGCCCGCCGGGTTGGGCCGGTCGAGCACCCACACCGCCTTGCCGTGCGCCGCCGCCGCCTCCAGCACGTAGAGCAGCGTTGTGATGAAGGTGTAGATCCGGCAGCCGAGGTCCTGGAGGTCGACCAGGATGACGTCGAACGTCCCCATCGACTGTCCGGTGGGACGGCGCACTTCGCCGTAGAGGCTGAAGACCGGGATGCTGTGGCGGGGATCGGTGAAATCGTCCGATTCCACCATATTGTCCTGCTTGTCGCCGCGCAGGCCGTGCTGCGGGCCGAAAGCGGCGGTGACGTTGAGGCCGCACTCGATCAGGGCGTCGAGCGAGTGGGTGAGATCCGCGGTCACCGAGGCCGGGTGGGCGAGCAGGGCGACCCTCTTGCCCTCCAGCGGCGCTCGCAAGGCGGGGTCGGCGAGGAGGCGGTCGATTCCGAATTTCATGGGCATCACATCTTTCGTCATGCCGGACTTGATCCGGCATCCACCTTTCCGGCTTCCGTAGTGAAGGTGGACCCCGGATCAAGTCCGGGGTGACGAATTCGGCCTCGCTGCCGGGAGCTGGAGCGCGAAGCAAGCGGGGTCGTGAAAGTCGGGCTTCCCCGGAGGATGGGCCAGTGCCCAGTAGGAGATCCGGCCGTTCCTCTCCTCTACGACGGTGGAGAGGCCCACATGCCACGGCTCGGCCACCGCCAGCCCCATCGCGTTCGAAAAGCTCAGCTCCGCCTTCAGCGAGAAGAAGGAAGGCTCGAACCGCTCCAACGTATCGAAGCCGCCGTCCTTGAGGAGCGCCTTCCGGTCGGGCGCCAGCGGCCCCATCCGGCTCTGGGCGTCGAGCAGGGAAGCTCCGACCCCTTTCGCGGGGGCCATTCCCTCTCGATAGCGTTGAAACTGGTAGGCGGCCCAGTCGCCGGAGGGAGCAATATTGAATTCGAGATAATCCTCGTCATCGCCGACGCGGACGAACGCCTCGAAGCAGGTATGGCGCCAAAGCTCGCCGCCGCCGCCCGGCTCCCGCAGCCTCAGCCGGACCTTGCGGACGTTGCCGAGGAGGACGTAGCGAAGCTGGAGCTTGAGCGGCCGCACGCGCGCGACTTCGACAGCGATTCCCGTCAGCGGGCCGCAGGGCGTGTCGGGATGGCACTGGAGCGACAGGCGCAGGGACATTCACGCGCCCTACGTCATTCCCGCGAAAGCGGGAATCCCGCTTCTTCAATGGCTCGGGCGAAGAGAAGCGGGATCCCCGCTTTCGCGGGGATGACGAGGCGGCTAAGCAGCGCCCCATGTCCGAATATCGCTCCGAACTTCTCCGCTCCCTCGACGAGCGCGGCTTCATCCACCAGCTGACCGACGCCGAGGGCCTCGACGCCCTCGCTCAGAAGCAGGTCGTGCCCGGCTACATCGGTTTCGACGCGACCGCGCCCTCGCTCCACGTCGGAAGCCTCATCCAGATCATGATGCTGCGCCGGCTCCAGAAGGCGGGGCACAAGCCGATCGTCCTGATGGGCGGCGGCACCTCGAAGATCGGTGACCCCAGCTTCAAGGACGAGGCCCGAAAGCTTCTCGACGGAGACACGATCAACGCCAACATCGCCTCGATCAAGCGCGTCTTCGAGCGCTTCCTGACCTTCGGCGACGGCCCAACCGACGCGCTCCTGCTCGACAATGCCGAATGGCTCGACAAGCTCGAATATATCCCTTTCCTCCGCGAGATCGGCCAGCATTTCTCGGTCAACCGGATGCTCAGCTTCGACAGCGTCAAGCTTAGGATGGACCGCGAGCAATCCCTCTCCTTCCTCGAGTTCAACTACATGATCCTCCAGGGCTACGATTTCCTCGAGCTGTCGCGCCGCGCCGACTGCCGGCTGCAGCTCGGCGGATCGGACCAGTGGGGCAATATCGTCAACGGGATCGAGCTTTGCCGGCGGGTCGATTCGACCCCGGTCTTCGGCCTCACCACCCCGCTCATCACCACCGCCGACGGCGGCAAGATGGGCAAGACGGAAAAAGGCGCGATCTGGCTCAACGCCGACCAGCTCGGCCCCTACGATTACTGGCAGTTCTGGAGAAACGCGCAAGACGCCGACGTCGGCAAGTTCCTGAGGCGTTTCACCGACCTGCCGGTCGAGGAGATCGGGCGGCTGGAGGCGCTCGGCGGGGCCGAGATCAACGAGGCGAAGAAGGTGCTCGCCGACGCCGCGACCGCGCTGCTGCACGGGGAGGAGGCGGCTCGGGAGGCGGCGGAGACGGCGCGAGATACTTTCGAAGGCGGAACCATGGGTGACGCATTGCCTTCAGTGTCGCTTCCTCGCGGACTCCACCCACTTTTCGAGATCCTCGGCTACCTCGGATTTGCACCCTCTAAAAAGGAAGCTCGTCGTTTGATCGCCCAGCGCGCGGTCAAAGTGGACGGAGATCTGATCGAGAACGAGCAATATCATGTCGAAGTAACCGCATCGCCCTCGAAAATTTCGGTAGGCAAAAAGAAGCACGGCATCGTGACGCAGCGCCTTCCGTGAATTCCTCCCCGAGCGAGCTCGGGGAGGAGTTTCTCATCCCCCCCTCAGCAACCCCACCGCCGCGTCCCGCTCCATCAAATAGAGCAACACCCGCGCCGCCTGCCCTCTCGGCCCTTCCAGACCCCCGTCCCGGTCCACCAGCAGCCGCGCATCGTCGCTCGCCGCCTGGGCCAGTGCCTGGATCTGCTCGGGGCTCGCCAGCCGGAACTGGGCCTCGCCCGACTGCTTCGTCCCCAGGATCTCCCCGGCCCCGCGAAGCCGCAAATCCTCCTCCGCGATCCGGAAGCCGTCATTGGTCTCCCGCATCAAGGCGAGGCGGGCCCGGCCGGTCTCGCTCAGCGCATTGCCGCGAAGCAGCAGGCAGATGGAGCGCCCCTCCCCCCGCCCGACGCGCCCCCTCAGCTGGTGGAGCTGGGCCAGCCCGAAGCGGTCCGCGCCCTCGACGATCATCAGGGTCGCGTTGGGGACGTCGACGCCCACCTCGATCACCGTAGTTGCGACGAGGACGGAGACCGCGCCTTGCTGGAACGCCGCCATCACCTCGTCCTTCTCCGGCCCCTTCATCCGGCCGTGGACGAGCCCGACCTTGTCGCCGAAGCGGAGCCGGAGCAGGCGGGCGCGCTCCTCGGCGGCGGCCTGGTCGGAGACCTCGCTCTCCTCGACCAGCGGGCAGACCCAATAAGCCTGGCCGCCGCGGGCGATGTGGCGCGCGAGCGCGTCGGTGACGTCGGGCAGCTTTTCCAGGCTCATCACCCTCGTCTCGATCGGCTGGCGGCCGGGCGGCATCTCGTCCAGCCGGCTGACGTCCATCTCGCCATATTGGGTGAGGGTGAGCGTCCGCGGGATAGGCGTGGCGGTCATGACGAGGAGATGGGGCGGCCGTTCCGCCTTCGCCGCAAGCATCATCCGCTGGGCCACTCCGAAGCGATGCTGCTCGTCGACCACGGCGAGGGCGAGGCGCTTGTAGACCACCGCCTGCTGGAAGATGGCGTGGGTCCCCACGAGCAGGTCGATCGACCCGTCGGCAAGACCCATCAACGTCGACTCTCGCGTCTTGCCCTTCTCGCGGCCGGTCAGGATGGCGCCGTTCACCGGCAGCCCCGCAAGCTGGCGGGTGAGGGTTTCGAAATGCTGGCGCGCGAGGATCTCCGTCGGTGCGAGAAGCGCCGCCTGGGCCCCCGCCTCCACCGCGTTCAGCATCGCCATCAGCGCCACCAGGGTCTTGCCCGAGCCGACGTCGCCCTGGAGCAGCCGCAGCATGGGCGTTTCCTGCTGGAGATCGCCCTCGATCTCTGCGACCGCGCGGCGCTGGGCGCCGGTCGCTTCGTAGGGAAGCTTGAGCGCGTCGCGAAGCCGACCGTCACCCCGAAGCGGGACTCCGCGCCGCCGCTTCGAGGAAGCGCGGACCAGCATCAAGGCGAGCTGGTTGGCGAACACCTCGTCATAAGCGAGCCGCTCGCGCGCAGGCGCCGGGTCGCGGGCGCCATGGGCGCTCGCCAGCGCCTCCTGCCATGAAGGCCATCCCCGCGCCGCCAGCAGGCTTGGTTCGACCCACTCCCCGAGCCGGGGCGCGCGCGCCAGCGCTTGGGCGGCGAGATCGCCGAGGCGGCGGTTGCTGAGGCCTTCGGAGAGCGGGTAGACCGGCTCCCGGTCCGGAAGATCGCCCCCCTGCCCCGGCTCGAGCACATAGTCCGGATGGACGATCTGGAGCTCCTGCCCGTACATCTCCATACGCCCCGAGACGAGACGCGGAACGCCGATCGGGAACTGCTTCTTCGCCCAGCCCGGATTGTGGAAATAGGTGAGGCTGAGATAATTGCCCTCGCGGTCCGTGGCTTGGACCCGGAAAGGGCTGCGCGCACCGCCCTGGCGATAGTCGACTGGAGTCACCACCACCGTCACGATCCCGCCGGCGTCCGCCATGTCGAGCACGTCCACCTTCTTGCGCTCGATCCAGCTCACCGGAAGGTGGAAGAGGATGTCGACGACGCGGTTGAGGCCCAGGCGCTTCAGGGGTTTCGCAAGCGCCGGCCCGATCCCCTTCAGGACTTCCACTTCGGCGAAGAGCGGGTTGAGGATGTCGGGGCGCATTGGGGGTCCATAGCGACTCCCCTCCCTGGAAGGGAGGGGTTGGGGGTGGGTAGGCGAGCGAAGCGAGACTTCCTGCTGGCCCGGAGTTTCGGCCGCCTTCGGCGGACCCACCCCCGGCCCCTCCCTTCCAGGGAGGGGAGACAGGTCTTGATTTCGCCGCCGTGTCGATATAGACGATCCGCTGCGGACCGGGCCCCTCTGGCGGCCGTCTCCTGGACGACCGTGATGTCGGACCGCATCGGGCTGAGCCCGGTGCAGTTCCACGGCCCATCGCCCCCTGCATCGCAAGCTCCGTCCGATTTCGATGACATATCGATATTGGAGAGAGGCTATGAGTGCATTCGTTTACCGCCTGAGCGTCGTCCACCGCCGTCTCGACGATGAGATCCGGCGGGAGCTTGCGAGGCGCTGGCCCGACAGCATGAGGCTGCTCCGGCTCAAGAAGCTGAGGCTCGCCGTCAAGGACCGGCTGTACGCCAAGATGCGGCGCGGAACCGTCGGCGCCTGAACCTCCGGCCGCAGGCAGACCCAGTCCCGTCATGCCGGCGAAGGCCGGCATCCATGAACACGGAGGCGACTCCAGCCCGCTCGGCGGTGTTCATGGATTCCGGCTTTCGCCGGAATGACGGGGCGACGTCCCAAGCCCCGCCGGCCACCCCACTGCCCTTACCCGCGGACCGGGCCCCTCTGGCGATCCTCGTGGATTCGCGATGTCGGCCGCACATCTCCTCAGGAGGCCCAATTGGAATTTCTCACCTTGCTCTGGCTCGGCAAGCCGCTCTGGATGTGGCTCGCCTTCATGGCCATCGTCGTCGTCCTCCTCGCCCTCGATCTGGGAGTGCTTCACCGCAAGCAGCGCGAGATCGGCGTGCGCGAGAGCCTGCTCCTTTCAGCAGGCTATATCGCGCTGGGCCTCGGCTTCGGCGCCTGGGTCTGGTGGTACATGGGCGAAGCGTCCGGCCTCGCCTACATGACCGGCTTCGTGATCGAGAAGAGCCTGGCGATGGACAACGTCTTCGTCATAGCCATGATCTTCACCTATTTCGCGGTTCCGCGCCTCTACCAGCATCGGGTGCTGTTCTGGGGCATATTGGGCGTGATCGTTCTGAGGGCGATCATGATCGGCCTCGGCGCCGCCATGGTCCAGCAGTTCGGCTGGGTGCTCTACATCTTCGCGGCCTTCCTGATCTTCACCGGGATCAAGATGTGGATGATGGCGGAGAAGGAATATGACGTGGGAGCCAGCCCCGTGCTCCGCTGGATGCGCAAGCGGCTTCCGGTGACGGAGGGCCTCCACGGCGACAATTTCTGGGTGCGCAAGACGGACCCGGGAACGGGCAAGCCCGCCTGGTTCATCACCCCGCTCTTCCTGGCGCTCGCCATGGTCGAGATCGTCGACGTCGTCTTCGCGGTGGATTCGGTGCCGGCGATCTTCGCGATCACCTCCGACCCGTTCATCGTCTACACCTCGAACATCTTCGCGATCCTGGGCCTTCGCGCCCTCTATTTCGCGCTCGCGGCGATGGTCCACCGCTTCCACTATCTGAAATACGCACTGGCGGTGCTGCTGGTGTTCATCGGCTCGAAGATCTTCGTCGCCGATGCGCTGGGGCTGGCGAAGATTCCGCCGGCGGTGTCTCTCTCCGTCACCTTCGCCATCCTCGCCGCCGGCGTCGGCTGGTCGTTGTGGAAGACGCGGGGGATAGCTCGACATTCCTCCCCGAGCTTGCTCGGGGAGGGGGACCGCGGCGCATAGCGGCGTGGTGGAGGGGCGATACCGGACCGGGAATTGCCCCTCCACCAGGCTTCGCCTGGTCCCCCTCCCCGAGACGAGCTCGGGGAGGAATTGATTTGCACGGGTCAATCCTTAAATGCTGCCCTCACTGAAGCCGCCTGGATTTCCAGCGCGGCCTTTTCCGCATGGAGCTTCCTTGGACCCCGCCGATCGCCTCAAACGTCTCCGCTTCCGCGCCTGGCACCGCGGAGTGCGGGAGGCCGACTTCATGATCGGCGGCTTCTTCGACGCCAATGCCGCTTCGTTCGACGAGGAGGCGCTCGCCTGGTTCGAAGCCCTGCTCGAGGAGCAGGACGCGGACATCATGGCCTGGGCCATCGGAACCGCGGAGCCTCCGGAGCGCTACCGCGGGGCGATGATGCGGCGGCTCCAGCAACTCAACTATATCAAGCACCCCGGGTAAGTGACCGACATCCACAAGATCCTCTCGGCGAAGAAGCCGATGACGCTGGCCGGCGCGCCCGCGGGCTTCCTTCCGTGGCTCGCCGCCGATCTCGCCCGCGCCTCCAGGGGCCGGGCCGTGTTCGTCGCGCCCGACGAGGGGGCGATGCGCCACCTGCAGGACGCGGCGAATTATTTCGCGCCCGAGCTGGAAGTGCTCGCCTTCCCCGCCTGGGACTGCCTTCCCTACGACCGCTCCTCCCCGTCCCTCCGCGCCTCGTCGGAGCGCCTCGCCACTCTCCACGCGCTCCAGCGCAAGACGGACAAGCCGCAGCTCCTCGTCACCACCGTCAACGCCGCCACGCAGCGGACGCTGTCGCCCTTCCGGATCCGCCAATTGGTGGCGAAGCTGGCGCCGGGCGAGCGGATCGACATGGCCGCTCTCTCCGCCCTGCTCAGCGCCAACGGCTATCACCGCACCGACACCGTCCAGGATTCGGGCGAGTTCGCGGTTCGCGGCGGGATCGTCGACCTGTTCCCCGCAGGGGAGAGCGAGGGCCTGCGGCTCGACTTCTTCGGCGACGAGATCGAGACGGTGCGCCGCTTCGATCCCGCCACCCAGCGCACCACCGGCACTTGCCCGGGCTTCACCCTCCTGCCCGCGTCCGAGACCCTGCTGGACGAGGACAGCGTCAAGCGCTTCCGCTCGCGCTACCGGGAGCAGTTCGGCGCCAACGCCACCGGCGATCCGCTCTACCAGGCGGTGTCCGAGGGGCGCCGCATCGCCGGCGTGGACCACTGGCTCCCTCTGTTCGAGGAGCGGCTGGACACTTTGTTCGATCATCTGGGCGAGCGCGACATCGTCGTGCGGGAGGCAGGCGTCACCGGCGCCGCCGACGGCCGGTTCGAGGCGATCGCGGATTATTACGACAATCGCCAGCGCGCCCAGTCGAGCGACCCCGGCAGCTACCGCCCGCTGAAGCCCGAGACGCTTTATCTCGCCCGGGAGGAATGGGAGCAGGCGGTGACGGCGCGCCGCATCCACCTTGCCACG
>DASVTN010000147.1:0-9156 GCA_036387555.1 Allosphingosinicella sp.
GGAGCTCAAGCCCGGCGATCCCAACGCGCCGATGCTTCCCGACATCAATGTCGACATCGGCCAGATCAAGATCGACCGGATGCTCGTCGACCAGCCGGTGACCGGCTATCGCCACCTCCTGAGCCTCGCCGGAAGCGCCCGGATCGACGACGGGCGCGCCCAGGTCGCGCTCGACGCCAATGCGATCGCCGGCCCCGGACTTCCGGGCGGCGACAGGCTCGCCTTGCGGATAGACGCCGTCCCGGAGGCGAACCGGCTGGCCTTGGGAGTCCGGGTCGAGGCGCCGGGCAACGGCTTCGTCGCCAAGCTGTCCGGCCTCAACCAGCCGCTCGTCGCCTCCATCGGCGGCAACGGCACGTGGACCAACTGGCGGGGCCGGGCGAAGGCGGTGCTCGGCGGAAAGCAGTTCGCCGACCTCGCCGTCGGCGCCAGGGACGGCACCTTCACCGTCAACGGGCCGATGAACCCGGGCCTTCTGATGGCCGCGGGCATTCCCAGGAACCTGCTCTCGCCGCAGGTCCAGGTGAACCTGACGACGAAGCTCGACCAGCGGCGCGCGGACACGCGCCTCAGCCTGACGTCGCCGGCGATCGCCGTCGTCGCCGACGGAATGCTCGATCTCGGCCGCAGCCAGTTCCAGGACTTCAAGGTCGCCGCGCGCCTTTCGCGGCCCAAGGTTCTGGGCCCCAACATCAACGGCACCGACCTTCGGGTGGCGATGGTCCTGAACGGCACCTTCGCGACGCCCTTCGTCGCCTACGACCTTCGGGCCCGCACCCTCAGCTTCAACGAGACGACGATCGAGCTCCTCCAGGCGCGCGGCAGGGCCAAGGTCGACGCCGACCGGATCACCCTGCCGATCCAGGCCCGCGCCCGCCGGATCAGCGGCCTCGATCCCTCGCTCGGCAGCCTGCTCACCAATGTCGGGGTCAACGGCACGATCAACATCAGCGGCACCAAGCTCGTTTCGGACAATCTCAAGATCCGCTCCGACCGGCTGAACGCGACCGTCGTCGTCGCCGCGGATCTCGCCAAGGGCCAGTATCGCGCCGGCATCCAGGGCACGGTGAACAATTATCAAATGGAGGGGATCGGCCTCCTCGATCTCACCACCAGGATGGACGTGTTCACCGCCGCCAACGGCTTCGGCCTCCGCGGCCGGATCGCCGTCCGGACCCGGCGGATCGACAATGCCAGCGCCGCCGGAGTGCTCGAAGGCAACGCCACCGCTTCGGCCAACGTGGTGATGACCCCCGCCGGAGTGATCACGCTCGACAATGTCCGGCTGAGCTCGCCCGGGCTTCGCATCACCTCCGGCGGAGGAACGATCTGGCCCGACGGCCGGATCAGCATCCGCGCCGCCGGAGTGTCGCGCGCCTACGGAGCGCTGGCGGTGGTGGTGACCGGAACCGCGACCAGCCCCCAGATCCAGCTCAGGGCCGCGAACCCCGGCTTCGGCATTGGGCTGAGGGACATCACCGCCACAGTGCGCGCAACGGCGGGAGGCTATGCGATCACGGCGAGGGGCCAGTCCGCCTACGGGCCGTTCGAGGCCGACGTCACCATCCTGTCCGGCCGGGGACCGATGACGATCGACATCCGGCGGCTCGTCTTCGCCGGGATGACCTTCACGGGCCGGGTCACCCAAAGCTCGGCCGGGCCGTTCCTCGGCACCCTGGCGATGACCGGCCAGGGCCTGGAGGGCACGATCCAGCTCGGCGCCGTCGGCCGCTACCAGCGGGCGGACGTCAGGGCGACCGCCAACGGCGCGCAGATACCGGGCGCCAACCCGATCCTGATCCAGCGCGGCGTCGTCCAGGCCGGCGTCATCCTCTATCCGGACGCGCCGCACATCGTCGGGGACGCTCAGCTCGCCGGCGTCCGCGCCAACAACTTCTTCCTCGCCCGGGCCCGCGCCAAGGTCGATTACCGGGGGGGCAACGGGCTCGCGCAGGTCTTCGCCGAGGGGACGAGCGGGATGCCCTTCCGGGTCGCGGTCAACGCCGCCCTCTCGCCCAACCTCATCCGGGCCGCCGCCCAGGGCCAGGTCAGGAACATCCCGTTCCGCCTCGCCCGCCCGGCGCAGATCTCGAAGGTGGCCGGCGGCTGGCAGCTCGCGCCGACGGAGCTCGTCCTGCCGCAGGGGAACGTACAGCTGGCGGGCCGCTATGGCGCCGGCGGGATGGTCGTCCAGTCGCGGCTCAACGATTTCGATATCTCGATCCTCAACGTCTTCTCGCCGGCGATGGGCGTCGCCGGCCGGGCCAGCGGAAGCATCGACTTCGCGCAGGTCGGCGGCGACACCTTCCCGCGCGCCGACGCCCGGCTCACCATCGCCGGCTTCACCCGCACCGGGATCGCCGTCCGCTCACCGGCGGTCGACCTTGCCTTGGCCGGGCAGCTGAGGCCGGAGGGCGGCAACCTCGCCGCCGTGATCCGCCGCGGCGCCAACGTCGTCGGCAGGGCCCAGCTGCGCCTCCAGCCGGTCGGGCCGGGCGCCGGGACCTGGACGACCCGGCTGCTCGCGGCGCCCCTCGCCGGCGGAATCCGGTATAACGGCCCCGCGGAGGTCCTCTGGTCGCTGAGCGGGATCACCGACATGCAGCTTTCCGGCCCGATCGGAGTGGCCGCCGATTTCTCCGGCCGGGTGCAGGCCCCGCAGCTCACCGGGGTCCTGCGCGCCAACAATCTGACCTTCGTCCATGAAACCTACGGCACCCGGATCCGCCAGCTCGCGCTGAGGGGACGGTTCACGAGCTCCGAGCTGCGCATCGAGCAGCTTTCGGGCCGCGCCGGCGGGGGGACGATCGCCGGCACCGGAACGGTCGGCTTCGCGGCCGCCGCCGGCTATCCGATGGACATCCGCCTGAAGCTCAACGACGCTCAGCTCGCCCGAAGCGACAATCTCGGCGCGACCCTCACCGGCGACCTTGCCATCACCAACAGCCGCGCCAGGGGCGCCCTGATCGCCGGCGACCTGACCTTGCCCGAGGTTCGCTACCAGATCATCCGCCAGGGCGCGGCCCAGGTGGTCGAGCTCGCCGGAGTCCGCCGCAAGGGCGATCCGCTTCCGAGCGTCAACGCGGCCACCCAGCAGGCCGACGCCGCTCCGAGCATCTGGAAGCTCGACCTTCGCCTGCGCGCCGACAACCGCCTGTTCATCGCCGGGATGGGCCTCGAATCCGAATGGAGCGCCGATCTTCGGGTGCAGGGCACGACGGCGACCCCGTCGATCCTCGGGGAAGCGGACGTGATCCGCGGAACATTCAGCTTCTCGGGCCAGCGCTTCGACGTCACCCGCGGCCATATCGCCTTTACCGGCGCCCGCCCGCCCAATCCCCGCATCGACCTGGTTGCGAGCGCGGACGTCAAGGACGTGACCGTCAACATCAACGTCTCGGGCAGCGCCACCAACCCGCAGATCGCCTTCACTTCCTCGCCCGCGCTTCCGCAGGACGAGATCATGGCCCGGATCCTGTTCGGCGGCTCGGTCAGCGAGATTTCGGCGATCCAGGCGGTCCAGCTCGCCTCCTCCCTGAACTCGCTTCGCGGCGGCGGCGGCGGCCTCAATCCGCTCGGCAAGCTCCGCTCGGCCGGCGGCTTCGACCGGCTCCGGATCCTCGGCGCCGACGACACGACCGGGCGCGGAACGGCGATCGCGGCGGGCTTCTACGTCTCCGACGACATCTATCTGGAGATCATCACCGACGCCCGCGGCTTCACCGCGACCCAGATCGAGATCGCCCTCTCCAAGGCGCTCAGCGTCCTCTCCCAGGTCGGCACCTCCGGCGGCGGCAACAACGTCAACGTCCGGTACAGGAAGCAATATTGATTTGCCTCCCCATCGCCTTGCGATGGGGAGGGGGACCACCCGAAGGGTGGTGGAGGGGTGACCTGACGAGGTCTGCGCCTGATTACCCCTCCACCACCTTCCGCGGTCCCCCTCCCCATGCTGCGCATGGGGAGGCAGATATCACCCGATCCGCGTAAGCCTGGCCGCCAGCGGCGCGAGGGCGGGGAACCAGCCGAGCAGGCCCATCATCGCCTGGCGCGACACCCTGTTCTCCGCCGAGCGGCGGAGCAATTCGGCCAGCCCGACCGGCCGGCGCGCCCGCCGAGCCCAGTCCCGCTGGAAGTCCGCCGCCGGCTGGCCCGCCGCGATGGCGCGGGCCGCGGCGATCCCGCTCTCGAGCGCGATGGCGATGCCGTCGCCGGCCAGCGAGGCGATGACGGCGGCCTGGTCGCCCACCCGGTACACGCCTTCCGCCGTTTCGCCCGCGCGCCAGCCGTAGGGTACGCCCGACACCGCGCTCCACCCCGAAGCCTCGCCCCCGCCCAGCCGCTCGGCGAAAGCGGGAAGCTCGTCGGCGATCCGGGCCGCCAGCGGCTCGATCCCGCCCGCCGCCTTCAACCGGTCGCGGGAGGCCGAGAGGCAGAGGTTCACCCTGCCGTCCTCCTGGAGCAGCAGTCCGGCATAGCCGCCGTCGTAAAGGTGAAGCTCGATCATCCCCTCTAGCGCGTTCCTCATCGCCTCGCCGGGCTCCAGCGAGGTCCTCAGCCCGAGCGGGCGAGTCGATATGTCGACGGGACGGGCGGCGCCGCGAAGCTCGTGCTTGCCGGTGGCGAGGACGAGAGCCTCGCCGGCCACCACCTCCTCGTCGTCGAGCCGGATCCGGCGCTCGCGGAGATCCGCGGCGCGAACCGTCCGGCCCCTCCGCACCGAGGCTCCCGACGCCTGCGCCGCCGCGATCAGGGCCTCGTCCAGAGTGCGGCGGGAAAGCCCGGCGGCAAGCCGCGGCAGCGCCACTTCGACGGACTTGCCGGCCGAGATGAGCCGAAGCCGACGGATCGGACGGGCTCCGAGCGCTCGCGGATCGAGCCCGAGCCGCTCGAGCGCCGCCAGCGAATCCCATCCCATGAAACCGCCGCACACGGTGTCGTGGGGGCCTTCGGTCCGCTCGACCAGCTCCGCCATGATCCCGGCCCGGGCGAGGGCGATGGCGGCGGCCGAGCCGGCGGGCCCGCCGCCGACGATCAGCGCAGCCGTTCGACGCATAGCCGGAACGGGAAATAGCGGCTGACCCGGACGCCTTGCGCGACTCCCGCATCCGCGAGGGCCGAGCGCCAGTCGGCGGGGCGGAAGGCGCGGGCGATCGAGAGCTGCCCGTCCTGGCGGACGATCGGGTGGACCCGGAGCAGGGCCGCAAGCAGGGGATAGCCGGAATAAGCGAAGCGGTGCCGGTGGAGGTCGTTGACGAACCAGCCGAGCGCCGCATTCGCCTCCATCCAGCGAAGGAAGCCGAGCAGCTGGCCGTCCGTCATGTGATGGGCGACGAGGCTGCTGACGACGAAGTCGAACCGGCCGAACTCGCGATAATCGCCCGTCAGATAGGTGATGGGCATCTCCGGCGGGGTCATTGCCCGGGCGACTTTCTCGCTCTTGGGATTGAGGTCCACGCCGGTCAGCCGAGCCGCGATGCCCCGCCTGCGGGCCCATCGGGCGATGAGCCTGAGCATTCCGCCTTCGCCGGAGCCGACGTCGAGCAGGCTGAACCCGTCGAGGCCACGGGTCGAGCGCGCCAGGAAGGAGAGGGTGGGACGCGCTGCCAAGGTCCATCGGTTGACCCGGCCGAGGCCCCTCAGCACCTCGTCGTAGACGGAAGGATCGAGCGACGGATCGTCCATCTGCTCTTCGTCGCGGGCCCGCTCCCCGAGCGACCTCACGCCGCCCGCTCGAAGTGGAAGCCCTCCGCCGCCAGGCCCGGGCCGAAGGCGAGCGCGATCCCTCGGCGGCGCGAGGGATCGGCGAGCAGCCGCTCCAGCACGAAGGGCAAGGTGGACGAGGACATGTTCCCGAAGCGCGCCAGCACGCCCCGAGATTCGGACAGCGCTTCCGCCGGCAGGTCCAGCCCGTGCTCCACCGAGTCCAGAACCGAACGGCCGCCGGCGTGCACCGCCCAGGCGTCGAACGCCTCCGGAGCCTCGTTGCCGAGCATCGCTTCCCTCACGCCGCGATCCCGCAGCGCCTCTCCGATCCGCCCCGGGACCTCGCCGGACAAGTCCATGACGAAGCCGTGGTCGCCGACCCGCCAGCGGATGAGGTCGCTCGAATCGGGCAAGGTCGCGACGAACGGCCGGGAGAGGGCGAAGCCATGCGGCTCGGACGTGACCAGCGAGGCGGTGGCGCCGTCGCCGAACTGAAGGAGGGCGAGCAGCCGTTCGACGTCCTGCTCATATTGGAGGTGAAGGCTGGAAAGCTCGACCGTCACCACCAGCACCCGGGCCTCGGGCTCGGAGCGGACGATATGGTGGGCGAGCCGAAGCGAGGACACCGCCGCGTAGCAGCCCATGAAACCGACCAGGGTCCGCTCGACATGGCCGCCCAGGCCAAGCTCGCGGGCGATGATCTGGTCAATCCCCGGTGCGACGAAGCCGGTGCAGCTCGCAACGATCAGGTGGGTGATCGCCGCGGGGGCGGCGCCGCCGTCAAGCTTTCCGATCGCTTCGAGCGCCAGCCTGGGGGCGGCGCGCGCGTAGATGTCCATCCGGGCGCCGGTCGTGGGCGGCGGCCCGTGGTAGAAGCCGCCCGGGTCGACCGGCGACTTCCCGTAGGGCGCCGGCGGCAGGACGGACCAGCGATGCTCGATCCCGGACCTTGCGGCCATACGGGCGAACAGGGCGCGCGCCTTCGGCTCCTGGAGCCGCGCCTCCGCCCAGCCGATGAAGGCCTCGTGGACGTCATGCTCCGGAACGGCGGTGCCGATCGCGTTGAGATGGGCCTGGCTCGTACGAATTTCCTTGAAGGTGCTGAATCGCAACGGAGATTAGATCGATAGGGAGGGGGGAAGGTTCCCTAGGGCCGATCGCCGGCAGCGGCAATTACGCCTTAAGACGGTAGTAGCACGGCCGAGCCGCTCCCGTCATTCCGGCGAAGGCCCGGAATCGATGAACACGGCGGTTCAAAGCTCCGGCCGTCCGTGTTCATGGATCCCGGATCAAGTCCGGGATGACTGCGGCGGGGCGCGATTGGGGGAAGTGGTGCCCAGGGACGGAATTGAACCGCCGACACCGTGATTTTCAGTCACGTGCTCTACCAACTGAGCTACCTGGGCGTTCCGGCGGAGCCGAAGACGAGCGCCTATAGAGGGGCTCAGCCTTCGCTGTCCAGCCCACCTTCCGGGTTTTCGAGCGCCGGTGGGCCGGGGACCCGGTAGGAGTCGCCGAGCCAGTTCAGCAGGTCGCGGTCCCGGCATCCGCGGCTGCAGAAGGGCTTGTGCTCGGCATCGGCGGGCTTGCCGCACAAGGGACAGCCCTTGCGGCGCTCAGGATGGCTTGAAGTGGGCATGGCTCCGCCATGTGGTGAAGCCTGGCTCCTCCCGCAAGGAGACCTGGCCGCCGATGCGCTTGGCAAGGGTTTGGAGCCAGTCCGGATTGTCCCGAAGCCGTGCGATCACGGCGGGCGCGGCGACCAGCTCGCAGGCGCCGAGCCCGCGCTCCGCCGTCCGCAGCAGGTCGCGGGCGGCGGCTCCGGCCGGATCCCATTGCACGAGCTCCGGCAAGGAGCGCCGCTCGCGGCGGCGGATCACCTGGAGGAAGCCGAAGCCGTTGACCGCGGTGCGCTCGAAGGGCTGGGGGAGGATCGCGTCGAGCGCCGCGGCGGCGCGCAAGCGGTCCTCCCGCGAGGGAAGCGTCGGCAGGTCGATCCCGATCGAGCCTCCGATATCGTGGCGGCGGATGGCCCCGCCGGCGGCTTCGGCGCCGGCGATCGCAAGCTCGAGCGGCGGCAGGAAGCCGTCCACGTCGAACAGCGTCATGGCCGGAGTGAGGCTCATCAGGAGCTCGCCGCCCGGAAAATCGATCGCTCCGTCGATCGCCTCCCCGATCAATTCCGGCCAGCCCGCTTCGTGGAAGAGGTCCGGTCCGATCCGGGGAAGCGGGCGCGGCGAGCCGATCCGCTCCGCCAGGCTCGGCCCCTCCTTCTCCTCCGCCTCCGTGATCCGGCCCTTGGCGTATTTGGGCTTGCCGGGCTCGGCTATGGGTTCGCGAAGGATCTCGACCCGGACCTTCCGGCCCTCGGTTAGGGCCGGCGGCAGCGGCTCGACCATCACCTGCCCCTGCGCCGTGTCGACGATGCCGCGCCGGCCCCGGATCTGGATCGCGGCGAGCCGGCCGGCCACGATCGAGCCGCAGCGAAGCTCGCCCGGAAGCTCGACAGCGGCGGCCAGTATCTCGTCATCCTCGACGAGGATCGCGCGATTCTCGCCGATCCCTTCCTCGTACAGCCACTCAGCCAAGGGGGTAGCCGGCCGCCCGCAGCAGGGCCCGGGTCTCGTAGAGCGGAAGGCCCATCACGCCCGAATGGCTGCCCGACAGCATCCGCACCAGCGCTTCGGCGCGGCCCTGGATCGCGTAGCCGCCGGCCTTGCCGCGCCACTCGCCGGCGGCGACATAGGCTTCCAGCTCGTCGGTCGAGAGGCGCTTGAACGCGACGACGCTGGTCGAAAGCCGCGTTCGGGTGCGCCCTTGGGCGTCGGTCACCGCCACGGCCGAGTGAACTCGGTGGCGCCGGCCGGAAAGGAGCGCCAGTGCGGCCCGCGCTTCGTCTTCATCTTCGGTCTTGGGAAGGATCCGCCGGCCCACCGCGACCACCGTATCGGCGGCGAGGACGAGGGCGCCCGGCTCGGCCGCCGCCGCCGCTTTCCGAGTCGCCATCCGGAGCGCGTAGCGGGCGGGTATCTCGGCCTTGTCCGGAGTCTCGTCGATCCCGGCGGGAAGGACGGCGTCGGGCGCGACTCCGAGGCGCCCCAGCAGCTCCAGGCGACGCGGGGAGGCGGAAGCGAGAACAAGTCGCACGGGGGCGGGCCCCGTCACTTGAATCGGTAGGTGATCCGACCCTTGGTGAGGTCGTAGGGGGTCAGCTCGACGAGCACTTCGTCGCCCACCAGCACCCGGATGCGGTTCTTGCGCATCTTGCCGGCGGTGTGGCCGAGGATCTCGTGATTGTTCTCGAGTTTGACGCGGAACATGGCGTTGGGCAGCAGCTCGACCACCTGCCCGCGCATCTCGAGTAGCTCTTCCTTGGCCATTTACCCTCTTGAACCGGCTCGCAAAACCGCGCCGCCATAACGGCTGAGCGGGGGAAAGGGAAGCTTTGCG
>DASVTN010000148.1:0-20291 GCA_036387555.1 Allosphingosinicella sp.
CGGTCCGCTTTCGTCTCCTCTCCCGCTTTTCGCGGGAGAGGAGGGGCCCACCGCGAAGCGGTGGGAGGTGAGGGTCTTGCCGGGTCGGTGCTGCAGACCCTCACCTCCCAAGCTTCGCTTGGGCCCCTCCTCTCCCGTGAAGGACGGGAGAGGGGCTGTGCGCCTCCAGCATCCGCTGAATGTCGATTCAGCCTAGAACCCCAAAGTGAACCTTACCGCCGCGCCCAGATCCGCGTCCATCTCCGCGACATTGCCCGGATGCCGCCGCGCGAAGGCGTTGGCGCTGAGATGGCCGCCGCCGGCGAGCAGGTCGAGCCCGTAGGCCGCTTCGAAGTCGATCTCGCGCCCGGTGGGGGCGAGGTTGAAGAAGCGGCTCTCATAGCCCGCGCTGAGGCTGTCGTAGCTGTAGGAGACCGGAACGCTGAGCCCGAGCCCGCCCGAGCGCACCCTGAGCGGCTGCATGATCCGGAAGGCGAGGCGGTCCCGCGCCCGGAAAGCGCCGCTCCTGCCGAGGTCGACCGACCAGGCGTCGGTTGAGAGCCGGCCGCCCTGCGCGAGCCCGGCGGCCGCCGGAACGGCGCTCCAGCCGCGGCGGTAGCCCGCGGCGGCGTCCCAGCCGCGGCCCAGATCGAAGGCTGCGCCCGCATCGGCGAACCAGCTTGTCGCTCCGCCCACGCCGAGAAGATCCGAGAAGCGGGCGCCCAGCACGGTCGATTGCTCGCCCAGCCGGCTCGCACCCAGGCTCAGCCGGGCCCGGCCGAGCCGCCGGTCGAAGCCGAGCGAGGCGATGTCGTAGCGGGGCTGCGCTGCGGAGCGGACGAAGCCGGGCTGGAGCACCTCGCCGCGCTCGGCGGTCAGGGTCATTCCGATCCGGCCGAGCCGCTGGCGGACTGCGAAGCTTCCGGCCGAATCCCCCTGGAAGCCGGTCCGGCTCATCGGGTCGCGGGCGACCAGGAAGGCGTCCTGATGATGGCCGGTGAGCCGCCGCTCGAGCGTCTTGCCGCTCTCCGAAAGGCCCATCGCCGCCGACAGGCGCGGAGAGATCCGGCTGACGGCGATTCCGGAAAGCACCCGCGCCTTGCGGCCGTCCTCGTAGGTGAGGCCCAATTGGGCGAGGCCGACCTGCGGCTGCCCGGTCAGCTTTCGGTCGACGGTGATCGAGACGGCGAGTCCGCGCGCTCCGGCGGTCGCGGTGCTGAGGCCCGGCTGAAGCGCCCGGCCGAGCGGCCGGTCCTGCTCGGCGCGCTGGAGCGCCGAGGCGAGGTTCATCGTATAAGCCCTCGAAAAGCCGTCGAGGACCACCATTCCGGCGACGCTCACCCGGGCGTCGCCCATCGCCGTCGAGCCGCCCTGGCCGGGGCCCGTGGCGGTCCCGTCGACCGCCTGGCCTCCGGGGAGGCTGAGGGTGCCAAGGGGCTGGAAGGCGCGGTCGATGTTGAGGATCCCGCGGCCGAAAATGGCGTCGGTGCCCGGCGCTCCGGCATCGTCCGCGCTGCTCAGCAGAATCTCCAGGATCTGCTGGCCCGTCAGATTGGGAAAGGCGCTCGCGAGCAGCGCCGCCGCCCCGCTGATCACAGGCGCGGAGAAGGAGGTGCCCGACCACAGGAAATAATCGCCCGTATGGTCCGGCGCCCGCACCCGGAAGCCGAGCGCGGTGAGATAGCGCGACGCTCCGGTGCCGGCCCTGTTCGAGAAGGCCGCCATGTTCCGGCTGGAGTCCATCGCTCCGGCCATGATGACGTTGCCGGCCGCGGAGGCGGACAAGGCGAAATTCTCGGGATTCTCGCCGCCCGGTTCGTCGCCGCTGTTGCCGGCCGACATGACGATGATGATCCCGTCCGCCGCCGCGCGAGCGATGGCGGCGTTGATCGAGGCGCTGGGATCGGGGCCGCCGAGCGAGATGTTGATCACCCGAGCGCCGTTCTGCCGGGCGAGGTCGATCGCCTTGACGATGTCCGGGTCGTTGTGCTGGCAGCCGTCCTCCTTGTCGCAATCGGTGGCGTCCTCGGTATTGAACGAGAGGATGGTCGAGCCGAAGGCGACTCCCATGATCCCGCTTCCGTCGCGAGCGGCCGCCGCGACCGCCGAGACGGCGGTGCCGTGGCCGTCATTGTCGGTGATCCCGCGATTGCCGGCGACGTCGCGGCTCGCCGGATCGATCTTGCCGGCGAATTCGGGAAGGTTCGGGTTGATGCCGCTGTCGATGACGGCGATCTTCACGCCCTGTCCGGTCGCGCCCTTGTTGTAGGCCGAGATGCTGGAGTGGCTGCTGGCGCCGTTCGACCGCGCATATTCGCTGTCGTCGTAATTGACCCCCTGCGGGGTGGCCGGCGCGGGCGGCGGCGGCGGAGGGGGCGGTGGAGGCGGCGGCGGCGGGGGCGGCGGAGCCGGGGGCGGCGCGGCAATGGGGGCGGGACCGCCGCCGCCGCCTCCGCCGCCTCCGCCGCAGCCGGAGAGCAGGAGCCCGGCCGCGCACACGGTCATGAGCAGCGCATTGCGTGTGAGCCTGGCGTTCATCCCGGTCCCCCGGCTAAGTGTTTCAGAATTCTGGAGATTTAATCCCCTACCCTATTCCTCCAATGCTTTCAATTTGCTGAAGGCCGGATGCGCTCTATGAGGCGCCGATGCTTCCTTCCCCCCTCGCCTCGATCGACTGCTGGATCTTCGATCTCGACAACAGCCTCTATCCCGCTTCGACCAACCTGTTCGAGCTGATCGACGTCCGAATGGGCGAGTATATCTCAAAACGGCTCGGCTGCACATCCGCGGAGGCGCGGATCATCCAGAAGGGCTTCTTCCGCGACCACGGCACCACTTTGGCCGGGCTGATGAAGGAGCATGGAGTCGAGCCGAGGGATTTCCTCGACTATGTCCACGACATCGATTTCGCCCGGCTCACCGCCGATCCGCGGGTGGTGGCGGCGCTGGACCGGCTGCCGGGCCGCAAGTTCGTCTTCACCAACGGCGACGAATCCTACGCGCGCCGAGTCCTCGACCGGCTCGGCCTCGCCAACGCCTTCGACGGGGTCCACGACATCCACGCGATGGACTATGTCCCGAAGCCCGATCCCAGAGCCTATGCGGCGATGTGCGAGCGCCACGCCATCGTGCCGGAGCGCGCGCTCTTCGCCGAGGACATGGCGAGGAACCTGGTCCCCGCCAAGCGGCTCGGAATGACCACGGTCTGGGTCGACAACGGCTCCGAGCAGGCGAGCCACGACGCCGATCCCGCCTTTATCGACTACCGCATTACCGATATCGGCGACTGGCTGGCCGGGATCACGGGAGGGCAGGGGGCATGAACCAAGCGCTGAAGGCCGTCGTCGAGGAGGCCTGGGAAAGGCGCGAGTCGATCGGCGGCGACGATTCCGAGGTGAAGCGGAGCGTCGAGGCGGCGCTCTCGCTGCTCGATTCGGGCGAGGCTCGGGTCGCCGAGAAAGGCGAGGACGGCTGGACCGTCAACCAATGGCTCAAGAAGGCCGTTCTCCTCTCCTTCCGACTGTCGCCGATGGAGGCGATCCCGGGCGGCCCCGGCGGCGCCCACTGGTGGGACAAGGTCCCCTCAAAGTTCGCCGGATGGGGCCCGGACCGCTTCGCAGGCGCGGGCTTTCGGGCCGTTCCCGGAGCGATCGTCCGCCGCGGCGCCTTCATCGGCAAGGGCGCGGTGCTGATGCCCAGCTTCGTCAACATCGGCGCTTATGTCGGCGAAGGGACGATGGTCGACACCTGGGCCACGGTCGGGAGCTGCGCCCAGATCGGCCGCAACGTCCACATCTCCGGAGGCACCGGGATCGGCGGCGTGCTCGAGCCGCTCCAGGCCGGCCCCGTCATAATCGAGGACGATTGCTTCATCGGCGCCCGCTCCGAGGTGGCGGAAGGCGTGATCGTCGAGCAGGGCGCCGTCCTCTCGATGGGCGTCTTCCTCGGCGCCTCGACGAAGATCGTCGACCGGGAGAGCGGCGAAGTCCACATGGGCCGGGTCCCCGCTTATTCCGTCGTCGTCCCCGGCACCTTGCCCGGCCGGGACGGCGGCCCCGGTCTCGCCTGCGCCGTCATCGTCAAGCGCGTCGACGCCCGCACCCGCTCCAAGACCAGCATCAACGAGCTGCTCCGCGACTAGCCCCCGCGTCGTCCCGTCATCCCGGCGAAGGCCGGGACCCCCGGACGAGAAGTTTCGGCGGGTCTCCACCAGGTCCCGGCTTTCGCCGGGATGACGGGGAGGCGCAGCGCCCCGATCCCCTCCACTCCCCATTCGACACGCCGGCCGGCAGCTACTTCCGCTCCAGCCCTTCCTCGATCAGCACCGCCGCCCGCCCGCTCTCCCATTCCTCCATCCCGATCACCCGCCACACCTCGCGTCCCCGCGAATCGTAGAGGATGGTCGTCGGCAGCGTGTCCGCCCTGAGCTCGCTCATCAGCGCCATCTTCGGGTCGAGCCAGGTTTCGAGGTTGCGATAGCCCTGCCTGGCGAAGAAGGCGTCCACCTTCTCCCGCCCGTCCAGGTCCTGGCTGACGGTCAGCACGTGGAGCCGGTCCGCCTCGCGCGCGGCGAGTTTGTCGAGCGTCGGCATTTCGGCGATGCAGGGCGCGCACCAGGTCGCCCACAGGTTCAGGAGGACCGGCTTGCCCCTGAAATCGGCGAGGCTCGCCGGAGCCCCGTCGGGATCCTCGAAGACTGTCGCGGGCGCTGCTTGCCCGGCCTTCGACCGGTCGAGCCGGCCCGTGGCCGGCGCCTGCGGAGGGCCGCTCCAGCCGGGCTGGTCCGGGGCGGAGGCGTTGGTTTCCGATGAAGGCTGGCCGCAGGCGGCGAGGGGGAGGGCGAGAGCGAGGAGCAGGGCGGGCCGCATGCCCGCGGACGTAGGTCGCAGAGGCGGCGGCGGCAATCCCGGGCACGTCATGCTGAACTGCGTTTCGGCATCCGGGGCCGAACCGCAGCGCGGACGGAGAACTGGACCCCGGACCAGGTTCAGGGTGACGGCTGCGCGGGGCGGCACGCCTTCGCGGATTGGCCTTGGCCGCTCGCGTCCGCCTGGGCTATGGGAACCCCTCACCATGCGCATCCTGCTCCTCCTTCCCGCCTTCGCCCTCCTCGCCGCCTGCGGCAACATGGAGCCGTTGCAGCCCAGGGCCGGCGAGGGAATGCCCGCGAAGCCGGCGACGGCGGTTCGAGCGCCGACCACGGACGAGCTCCTGACCCCGCCCGCCTACGCCCGGCCCGACCGCCAGGACGACGGCCTTCGCCGCTCCGAGGAGCGCGAGGACGATCCCTTCGACCTTCCCCCCACCCGCTGAACCCGCGGGCCGCACCCCTTTCCCCGGAGAGCTTCGTTGAAGAAAGTCAGAAAGGCGGTCTTCCCCGTCGCCGGCCTCGGAACGCGATTCCTGCCCGCGACCAAGGCCGTTCCCAAGGAGATGCTGACCGTCGTCGACCGGCCGCTCATCCAATATGCCGTGGAGGAGGCGCTTGAGGCCGGGATCGAGCAGATGATCTTCGTCACCGGCCGCGGCAAGACCGCGCTCGAGGACCATTTCGACATCGCCTACGAGCTCGAGGCGACGATGCGCGGCCGCGGCAAGTCGCTCGATATCCTGGGAAGCACCCGCATGCCCCCGGGCTCGGTCGTCGCGGTCCGGCAGCAGGAGCCGCTCGGCCTCGGCCACGCCGTCTGGTGCGCCAAGGACATCGTCGGCGACGAGCCCTTCGCCGTCTTCCTTCCCGACGAGGTGATGGTCGGAAGCCCCAATTGCACCCGTCAGCTCGTCGACGCCTATGAGAGGGTCGGCGGCAACGTCGTCGCAATGCTGGAGGTGCCGCCGGAGGAAACCCACAAATATGGGGTCATCACCCCCGGGGCCACCGACGGCAACCTCACCGAGATCAGGGGGCTGGTCGAGAAGCCGGCCCCCGGAACCGCGCCTTCGAACCTGATGCTGCCGGGACGCTACGTCCTCCAGCCCGAGATCATGGACGCGCTCGGCAAGGTCGGCCGCGGCGCCGGCGGCGAGATCCAGCTGACGGACGCCATGGCCGCGATGATCGGCAGGCAGCCCTTCCACGGCCTCACCTTCGACGGCGAGCGCCACGATTGCGGCCACACGCTCGGCTTCGTCATCGCCAACGTCGCCCTGGCGCTGAAGCGGGGGGACGTCGCGCCGGCTCTGCGCGATTATCTCGCCGGCCTCTAGATGAGCTGCGCGGCGATCCTCGTCGGCGACGGACCGGTCCGGGGCATCACGGCGCAGGAGGCCGGCGTCTACTCCGGCCCCGGCTTCATCTGGGTCCATATCGACGGCGGGACTGACGAAGAGCTGCACCTGCTGCGCGGCATCGACATTCCCGACGTCGCCGCCAACGCGCTCGTCGCGACCGAGACCCGGCCGCGCTGCGACCGCATCGAGGAAGGCGCGATCGTCAACCTTCGCGGGCCGGCGGCGGAGGAGCTGGACGATTCCGACCGGCTGGTCTCGATCCGGATGTGGGTGCGGCGGGGCAAGGTCAACAGCGTCACCCGCCGGCCGCTTGCCGCCACCGCGGCCGTCGCCGCGCAGATGGAGACGGGGACGATCCTCGATCCGGGCGATCTCGTCGCCGCCTTCGCCCGGGCCATATCGAAGCAGCTGGATCCGGAGGTCGCCCAGCTCGGCGACACGCTCGACGATTATGAAAGCGAGCTGGACGACAGCCGGGCCCTCTACCGGCTGCGAAGCTCTATCGCGCGGATCCGCTCCGATTCGATCGCCTATCGCCGCTTCGTCGCCCCCAATCGCGACGCCCTGCTGACCTTGGCCGAGCTCGACTTCCTCTGGCTCGCGGAAGAGGACCGGCTCCACATCCGCGAGGCCGCGGACAGGTTCGCCCGGATGGCCGAGGAGCTGGAGGCGGTGCGCGAGCGCGCCGCCCTCCTTCACGAGCAGCTCACCGACCTTCGCGGCGAGCAGATGGAGACCCGCTCGCTGCTCATCTCCATCGTCGCCTTCATCTTCCTTCCACTGACCTTCATCAGCGGCCTTCTGGGAATGAACGTGAAGGGCATACCCTATGCCGAGGAGCCGTGGGCCTTCTGGGGCGTGCTCGGCTTCTGCTTCGTGATCGGCGCCCTGGTGCTCGGCTGGTTCATGTGGAGGCACTGGCTGAGGCGTTGATTCCCCTCCCTGGAAGGGAGGGGCTCGGGGTGGGTAGGCGAGCGCAGCGAGACTTATCGGGCGTCGGAGTTTCGGCCGCCTTCGGCGGACCCACCCCCAACCCCTCCCTTCCAGGGAGGGGAGGTCAGCTCCCGAACCGCGCCCTCAGCGCCATCATCGCAAGCGCCGCCTTGGCCGCCTCGCCGCCTTTGTCCTTCTCGTCCGGCCGAGCCCTCGCCAGCGCCTGAGCCTCGTTCTCGACGGTGAGGATGCCGTTGCCGATGGCGAGGCCGTCCAGGGTCAGCGCCATGATACCGCGCGCGCTTTCTCCGGCGACGATCTCGAAATGATAGGTCTCGCCGCGGATGACGATTCCGAGCGCGACGAAGCCGTCATAGCGCTCCGTCTGCGCCGCCAGGGCGATGGCCGCCGGCACTTCGAGCGCCCCGGGGACGGTCACCGTCTCGTGCCCGTGCCCCGCCGCCTCGATCGCCGCCCGAGCGCCTTGCAGAAGCAGGTCGTTCAAATGGCCGTAGAAGCGCGCCTCGACGATCAGCAACCGGGCCATGGCTCAGTCCTCCAGCGGGATCGGCCGCTCGCCGACGATGGCGAGGCCGTAGCCGCCGAGCGCGACCGGCGTATGATGGGTGTTGGTGAGAAGCACCATGTCGTGCACCCCCAAAGCGGAGAGGATCTGCGCTCCGCCGCCATAATCCCTGAGCTCGTCCGGCCCCTTGGGAGTTCCCTTGCCCGAGCGCAGGTTGAGAGCGGCGGACAAGGCGTCCGGCATGGCGCGGTTCAGGACGACGATGACTCCGCTCCCCTCCTCGCCGATGATCTTCATCGCCCGGCGAAGCATTCCGCCCCGGTCGCCGTCCTCGCCGAAGGCGTCGGCGAACAGGCTGAGCTGGTGCATCCTGACCAGGGTCGGCCGCGCAGGATCGATCCTGCCCTTGACCAGCGCCACCTGCTCGGTGCCGAGGGCCTTGTTGAGGAAGCTCCGGGCGGTCCAGGTTCCGCCCCAGCGGCTCTCGAAGCTGGCCTCGCCCGTCTGCTCGACGAGATGGTCCTTCTTGAGCCGGTAGGCGATGAGGTCGCGGATCGTCCCGATCTTGAGGCCGTGCAGCTGGGCGAAGGCGACGAGATCGTCCATCCTCGCCATCGTCCCGTCCTCGCGCATGATCTCGCAGATCACGCCCGAGGGGTTCAAGCCGGCCAGCCGGGCTACGTCCACCGCGGCCTCGGTATGGCCCGCCCGGATCAGCACTCCGCCGTCGCGCGCGACGAGCGGGAAGATGTGGCCTGGGGTAACGATGTCCTCGCGGCCCTTCGAAGCGTCGATCGCCACCGAGACGGTGCGCGCGCGGTCGGCCGCCGAGATTCCGGTCGTGACGCCTTCCTTCGCCTCGATCGAGGTCGTGAAGGCGGTCTCGTGCCTGGTGCCGTTGTTCCGGCTCATCAGCTCGAGTCCGAGCTGTTCGACCCTCTGCCTGGTCAAAGCGAGGCAGATGAGGCCCCGGCCGTGCTTCGCCATGAAGTTGACGGCGTCGGGAGTGGCCATCTGCGCGGGGATGACGAGGTCGCCCTCATTCTCCCGGTCCTCGTCGTCGACCAGGATGAACATGCGCCCGTTGCGCGCCTCGTCGATCAGCTCCTCGGGCGAGGAGAGGAAGCCCCGCTCCATCGACTAGCGCCTCAGCTCGAGCATCCGCCCGATATATCGGGCGAGGATGTCGATCTCGATATTGACCTTCCGGCCGGCGGCCACCTGCGCGAAGCTGGTCTGGGCGGCCGTATGGGGGATGATGTTGAGCGCGAACCTCACCCCGTCCGAGATCGGTTCGACCTCGTTTACGGTGAGCGACACCCCGTCCAGCGAGATCGAGCCCTTGGGGGCTATATAGCCTTCGAGCTCCGCCGGAGCGATCACCGTCAGCCGCACCGAGCCGCCGACCTCCACCGCCGCCTCGACCTCGCCGACGGCGTCGACATGGCCGGTCACGATATGTCCGCCGAGCTCGTCGCCAAGGCGAAGCGACCGCTCCAGGTTGAGCCGCGCCCCCGCCTGCCACAGGCCCGGTGCGCTTCGGCTGCGGGTTTCGCCCGATATGTCGACGGCGAACCAGTCCCCGCCCTTGTCGACCACCGTCAGGCACACGCCCGAGCAGGCGATCGACGCTCCGAGATCCACCGTCGCCATGTCGTAGCCGCACTCGATCCTGAGGCGCAGGTCGCCCCGTTCCTCCGCCTCGAGGACGCGCCCGACGTCCGTGATGATCCCTGTGAACATGGTCTGCGGGCCTTAGCGGTTGGAGGCGAGCCTGTGGAAGCCCTCCTTTTGCCGGACGATGGAGACACCCGACTCCGAGCGCAGGCAAGGGCGTGCTAATCCTCCCGCCATGGCGAGCGACTGGTGGCTGAAGGACGATCGCGGCGACCCGGTCGGCTACCTGATCGGCGATTATCTGCGGGAGCGTCCGATTCGTCAGAGATGGGACGGGATCGACATCGTCAACTGGCATCGTCCGCTCTCGGCCTACATGCAGATCCTTCTCGGGAATCGCCTCCGGCTGAGCTATTTCGCCGAGTCTGCGCCTCGCGGGGAGGGCCGGTTCGTGCGCGATCCGTGGTTCGTGGTCATGGAGTGGTTGAAGGAGCCTTAGTCCCGCTGGCGCTCGTAGACTTCGAGCCGGTCGATGCCGAGCATCCGGCTGTCGGCGAGCGCCCAGCGCCGGTGCGCGTCGGCCAGGTCGGTGAGGCCGATATAGCCGACCGAGGACTTGCCGTCGCCGATGAGGATGGGCGCACGGTAGATCAGCATGCGGTCGACGAGGTCCGCGCCGAGGAAGGCCGAAGCGGTCGCCGAGCCGCCTTCGATCAGGAGATCGTTGACGCCGTCCAGACCGGACACCTCCTCGGGCGCGCCGAGGCGGGTCCAGCCCTCCACCGCGTCGCCTCTCGTCAGCAGCGCGCGCCGGGGCGATCGTTCCTCCAGCCCGGGCAGGCGGACGTCCAGCCTCGGCCGGTCGCGCTCGTAAGTGCCTCTGCCGACCAGGATCATGTCGCAGCGGGCGCGCTCGAGATGGACGTGGGCGCGGGCGTCCTCGCCCGTGATCCAGCGGCTTTCGCCCGAGGGCAAGGCGATCTTCCCGTCCAGCGACATCGCGAGCTTCAGCGTGATGAAGGGACGGCCGAGCCGAACCCGGGTCAGGAAGCCCGCCATCGAGCGAGCCGCCTCCTGCGCCCCCGGCCCGACCTCCACCTCGATCCCGGCCGCCCGCAGCCGATCGAAGCCGCGCCCTGAGATTCGGGCGTCGGGATCCTCGAGCGCGGCGACGACCCGCGCCACCCCCGCTTCGGCCAGAAGGTCAGCGCAGGCCGGTCCCCGCTCGCTTCGGTGGCAGCAGGGCTCCAGGGTCACATAGGCCGTGGCCGCGCGCGCGCCCTCGCCGGCCTCGGCCAGCGCCATCGCCTCGGCGTGGGGCCGGCCGCCGGGCTGGGTCCAGCCGCGCCCGGCGACGATCTCTTCCCTGACGATGACGCAGCCGACATTGGGATTGGGAGCGGTGTTGCCGCGGCCGCGCTCGCCGAGCGCCACGGCCGCGCCCATCCAGCGCTCGGCCGGCGTCAAAGCCCGAGCCGCTCCAGCTGCTCGTCATGCTTCTTGAACATCTCCTGCCGCTCCTTGAGCGCCTTGTCGCGCCAGGCCTGGTCGATCTTCTGCTGGGCCTTGATCTGCTCGTCGGTGCGGCTGGACGGCCAGCTCTCGACGTAGATGAGCTGCGGGCCGGGGGCGATGTTCGTTCGGCCGTCGAGATCGAACAGCAACAGGATCGCGACCGGCATCGCGATCGCCAGGGTCAGGGCGATCCAGTGATGCGGCTTGCACTCGGAGGTGAAGGCGCGAAGATCGGCCCAGAGCGCGCGGGGAGAGGCTGGACGGGGGAGCGGCATCGCGCCAAGATAGGCGCTCCGCCGCTCGCCCGCCACCCCCGGTCAGTCGCTCGGCAACACCCATCGGATCGTGCTGGAGACGGTGTCGCCGGTCGGCTCGCCCCGGTTGTTCTTCGCCGGAGTGAATCTCGCCCGCTGCTTCATCAGCCTGCAGGTCGTCGAATCGAGCGCGGAAGAGCCGCTCGAGCCGGTGACGGTGCATTCCTTCACCTTGCCGTCCGGGCCGACGGTGAGGCGGAACCGGGTCGACCCCTGCTCCTCGTTGCGGACGGCGTTCGATGGATAATCCGTGTCCGAGACGTAGGAAGCCAGGTTCGCCTTGGCCCGGGCGGGCTCGACCGTCTTCGCGGCCGGCGGCGCCGGCGTCGGCGCCGGGGGCTCGGCCCTGGTCACGGGGCCGGTACCGGGCGTCGGGAACACCGTGGCCGGCAGCGGCGGCAGCGGCTCCGACTGGGCAATGACGGGGCGCGGAGGCATCGGGACGATGGGCGGAGTGTGGGTGATCACCGAAGGCGGCGGCGGCGTTTGGGTCCTCACCGGCTCGGGCGGGACCGGGGGCGGCGGCTTCTGGTCTTCGATCAGGTCCACCGTGATGGGCGGAGGCTTGTCCCTGGTGAAGACTTCGCCTTTGGCCAGCGCCAGGGCGGTCAGCGCGGCGCCGTGCATCAGCACGACGACGGCAAGCGCGGTGGGGCTGGTCCGTTTCTGCCCGTAGAAAGCTCCTTCCGTCATGGCCTCTCTCCTGCTTCGGTCGCTGTGCGACCCATGAGACATTATCTCATAACATCATGTTACAATGTCACACAAGCGGGAAAGTTCCTGGTTGGAATGCCGTTATTTCACCCAAAGCACCGGTGGACCAAGAGGCTGCTGCGTTCGAGTGGTCGGAGTCTGGGGCGATGGATCTCGCCTTGAGCGACGTAGCCGCTCATTCAACATCGCGGGGCAAGGCGCACATGGGGCAGATCCGCGCCTCGGATCCTCTGGTCCTCTGGTCCTTTGGGTGAAATCGCGCGCGGCCTCTTCCGGCGCCGGTTACGGCCTCACTCGCAGCGCATGATCGGGCGGTAGACCTGCATGGCGTTGGTGCCGCTGTTTCCGCCGAGCGTGATGCCGCCGCCCGGAAGGTAGATGCGGCCGCCGATCACGGCGCTGCCCTTGAGGCCGTGGACGGCGATCGGGAGGTCCGGGAGCTTGGTCCAGCGGTCCGAGCGGGGGTCGTAGCCGTAGGTGTTGGGAGTCAGGCCGAGCACGTGGGTGCGCTCGCCCTCGCCGCCGAAGACGAACATGCAGCCCGCATGGACGGCTCCGGTGATCCCGCCCCTGGGCGCTGGAAGCGGTGCGCCGCGTGTCCAGCGGCGGGTCTTGGGATCGTAGATCTCGACGGCGTCGACGCGCTCGGCCATGGCGCCGGGGCCGGTGCGGCCGCCGGCGACGATGATCTTCCCGCCGATGGCGACCATCGCCAGGTGGTTGCGCTGGGTCGGCAGGTCGGGAAGCTTCTCCCACTTGTCGGTCGCAGGGTCGTAGACCTCGAAGGCGGAGCCGCCGGGCGGGCGGCCGCCGGCGACGTAGATCTTGCCGTCGACCACCGCCTTGCCGCCGCCGCTCCGAGCCGTCGGCATCGGCGCGCGCTTGGCCCAGCCTCCGGCCGCCGGATCGTGAACCCAGGTGTCGGCGACGAAAACCTCCGGCTTCCCCGTGCTCGCTCCCTCGATCTCGCCGCCGATCATGTAGAGTTTGCCGCCGACGGCCGCGATATGCGTGTGGTGGATCGGCTGCGGCAGGCGCGGCCCGAGCGACCAGCGGCTCCAAGCGGGATCGTATACCTGGACGAGGTTGGACGGGAGGCGGCCCGGGGGATAGCCCCCGAGCACCCATATCCTGCCGTTGAATTCCGCCACCGAATGCTCGGAGCGCGGGAGGGGCATTGCGGCGCCCATGCTCCACCCGTCGAACTCCGGCATCGCGCCCACCGGAGGACCTTGGCTCACACGATCGTTCCACGTTTCCCGCAGCTCGTTCGATTCGACCGCGGTGGAGCGATCCGGCGGGGGCGGCGGCGAGACGCCGGGGCCCTGCTTTGGCGCGCCGGCCCCCTGCTGCGCCTGCTGCGCCTGCTGCGCAATGGCGCCGGCGGACAACGCCGCCGCCGCGGCGCCGGCGACGATTCCCGAACCCACTCTCATGATCCTGCTCATCGCATGCTCCTCCTGTGGAAGGGGAATTGTGCCATGGCGCCCGCCGCCTTGCCATAGGCCGAAGGTCATGGGTCCGCGGTCGAACCGGCGCTCCGGCCCTTTCCGCCTGCTCGGTGCCAGCGACGGGATCGCGCGGCGCTCAAGGCCCGGAAGCTGTAGCGCCTGGGCTCGACGCCGTCCGGCTCATTGCGGGGGCTCGGCTCCGCCCTGGAAGTCGAAGCCCGGCTCCTGCTTCTTCCGGCCGGTCTGGCCGCCCAGATTGTAGGAGAGGCCGAGGAGGACGACCTGGCCGGTGCCGCGCTGGGTGAAGCGGTCGCGAAGCGTGGGGGTTTCGAAGACGGCGACCTGCTTCGCGCTGTCGAGCACGTTCTGGCCGGTGACGAGGAGGCTGAGCCGGTCGTTGACCTTGCGGCGGTAGCCGAGGTTGAGCACTCCGCCGGATCTGCGATAGCCCTGCGGAAGCAGCTGCTTGCCCGAATAGAAGGCGTTCAGCTGGAAGAAGTCCTTGGGCGTGGGCTGCCAGCTGAGGTTCGCCCGGACCGTCCCGGTGGTTCCGGAGCGGGGGGCGGAGAAGTTGTTCACCCGCGGATCGATCCGGTTCCACAGGAAGGTGGCCGAAGCATTGTAGGTCAGAGTCTTGCTGAGCTTGCCGTTGGCGACCAGCTCGGCCCCGACCCGCTCGGCGGTGGCGAGGTTGGCCCTCGTCGTCAGGAAGACGCCGCCGCCGAGATCGCTGAGCAGGTCGGTCACTCCGCCGCTCGAGCGCCGGTAGAAGCCGGTCAGCGAGTAGAAGGTGCCGGCCTTTCGGTGCTGCCAGGCGATCTCGAAGCTGTCGGTGACCTCCGGCAGGAGAAAGGGGTTGCCGCGGCGCAGGTTCTGGGGGTCGACGTAGAAGGTGTAGGGGTTGAGGTCCTGAGGCGAGGGGCGCTGGATCCGTCGGCTGTAGCTGCCCCTGAGCTGGTCCGTCTTCGAGAGCGTGTAGCCCAGGTGGAGCGTCGGATAGGCGCGGAAATAGTCGCGCTCAAAGCCGAGCCCGTCGGTGATCTGGTCGATGCTCGTCTCCACCTGCTCGAGCCGGAGCCCGAGCTGGGCGTCGAGCTTGCCGAGGTCGAACCGGTAGGTGCCGAACAGGGCGTGGACGATCTGCTCATATCGGAATGCGTTGGTGAGTCCGGGGATCGGCGCCAGCGATCCGAAGCCCGGTCCGCGGGCGCCGGAATAATCGAAGTCGCTCTCGCTTGCATTGCCCTGGTAGCCGAGGTTCAGCGATCCGTCCTTGCCGAGCGGCCGCTTGTAGTCGAGCTTGACGCTGTAGTCGCCGCGGCGGCCGGAGTTGCGGATCCGCTCGAAGGCGGTCTGGCCCCCGGCGAAGTCGGTGACGGCCTCGACCTCGCGCTTCAGCCGGCCGCGCTCGACCTCGAGGTCGGCGACGAGCTCATGCTCCTTGCCGGGCAGGGTCCGGCGCCAGGAGGCCCTGGCGCTGAGGCCGCGCTGAAACAGGTCGATCTCGGAAACCCGCTCGTAGGAGGCGGCGGGATCGGCGCTGACGAAGCTGTCGGTCCTTTCCAGGTCGCCCTTGCCGTCGCGGTAGCTCAGCTCGGTGCTGAGGCGGTTCTTCTTGTCGAGGTCGTATTCCACTCCGAAGCGGCCGGTGCGGGAGGAATTGACGGTTTCCAGTTCGGATTCCTGGCGGCTGTCGACGAACGCGCCGGTAAGCGGATCCAGACGGGAGCGGAGCTGGACCGCCTCCGCCTCGCCGGTCATCCGCCGATAGCCGAGCTCCCCCGTCACGGTGAGGCCGGAGCCGGAATGGGCGCCGCTGAGATTGAGCCCGCCGCGGCCCTCTGGCCCGACGGTCGCCCGGATGGTCGCCGAACGCGTGTCCTTGCGCACCTGCTTGGTGACGAGATTGATCACTCCGCCCGATCCTTCCGGGCTCATCGCCGCGGAAGGGTTGGTGATCACCTCGACCCGCTCGATCTGCCCCGCCGGCATCGACAGCAGCACGTCGCCCCGCGATTCGCCGCGAAGCATGGCGGAGGGGCGACCGTCGATCAGGATGGTCACGCCCGGATCGCCGCGGAGGCTTACCCCGCCCTGCAGGTCGACCTCCACGCCGGGAACGGCGCGGAGCGCGTCGGCGACAGTGCCGGTCTGGACCTGGAGGTCGTTCGCGACGTTGAAGCTGGTCCGGTCGGGCGTTGCGACGACGTCCGAGCGGGTGCCCGTCACCACGACGTCGTTCGGCCTGTCGCCGGCCGGCGCGGGCCGGGCGGGCTCCGCCGCCGCCGGCGGGGCGCTCGCCGCCTGGGCCCGGGCGAAAGCTGGAGCCGCCAGGCAGATCGTCACCGCGAGCAGCGAGCTGTAGATATGAAATCGGGTCGTCATGCGTGTCGCCGCCTTTGGATTAGCCGCCGACCTGCCTGCCCGGCGCGAGTGCAGCCGGAATGAGCGATCGGTGCACATTCGTTCAAACATCGTCCATGTGTGTTAGTAGGCTAAGACACCAGTACGGAGGCGTCAATAGCCGCGGCCGCTTCGAGCAATCGCTGCCAAGCCCGGGGATCGAAAGGTCTGGCCTTCGGTTGAAGCCGCACCCACATCTGGCCCGGACATGCCCCTCGCCACCGACCCCGACTGGCCGCAGATCGCGCTCTACGCCCTGGGTGGAGCGCTTCTGCTCATGCTGCTCTTCCGGCTTCCGGTCGTCGGCCGGCTGCTCCGCTTCGCTTTCTCGCTCGCCCTGCTGGCGGTCGCCTTGTTCATCCTGATCCAGCAGGCTCCGTACCAGCCGCAGCTCGGCCGAGTGGCGGAGCGGCTCGGGCTCGATCCGCAGGAAGTGACGGGGCGGGAAGTGAGGATCAAGATGGCCTCGGACGGCCATTTCTGGGCCGACGCCACCGTCAACGGCGTTCGGCGCCGGATGCTGATCGACAGCGGCGCGACGGTTACCGCGCTTTCGGAAAGAACGGCGGCGGCGGCGTCCATTGAGGCGAATCTGGGACCGGTGCCGGTCGTGCTCCGGACCGCGAACGGAATGGCTCCCGCCCGCACCGGCAGCGTCGAGGAGCTGCGCCTGGGCAACATCGTCGCGCGCGATCTCAAGGTCGTCGTCTCCCCCGCCTTCGGCAACATGGAGGTGATCGGAATGAACTTCCTCTCGAAGCTCGCCTCGTGGCGGGTCGAGGGCCGAACCCTCATCCTCGTGCCCCACCGCCCGCAGCCGGACTGATCCGGCCCGGGCCGCGCTGAAACGAAACAATCCAGCGCCGCCCGAAGGCCGCGCTGGATTGCTCCCCCGGTCCACGGTCCGGGGCGGCCGTCTCGGGGGCAGGCCGGGGACCGCCGATGTCGGCGGCCCCGGCCCTGGCTTCCTCTCAGCCCCCGATCCGGAAGGGATCAGCCCGAGATCAGGCCGTGCGCCCGAAGCCGGTCCAGCAGGGCATTGAGCTGGGTGACGGCCGAGGCGGCGTCGGTGGCGTTGGCGACCGCGGCGCCCCGGGCTCCGACCACCTTGGTGCCGTTGACGAGCAGGCTGCCGCTGGCGCGTATGTCCGCGCCCGCCTCCGAGATCCGGACCCGCTCGGTCGTCGCGATGGAGCCGATTGCGTTGGTGGCCAGGCTGAGCCGGGTGCCGCGCGCGGTCGCCGTCCAGGCTTCCGAGGTGAGGGCGGTGATGATGGCTCCGCTGGCATTGGCTCCCCCGCTGAAGCCGAGCAACCCGAGACGCTGCCCGGCCGCCGTCGGCGACTGGTTCGTCCCGGCGATGATCTGGCCGCCCGAGTTCGTCGACAGGTCGCCGGTGGTCCAGGCGCCGAACGTCCGGGCGGACAGGTAGCCGAGCTCGCCGGGCCCGGTCCTCAGCGCCACCGCGCCGGCTCCCGAGCGGGCGAAGCCGATGTCGTTCCAGCCCATCGAGTGGACGTCCCCGAGCAGGATCGCCCTGCCCGAGAAAGTCGCATCCGTCGTGTCGAGGCCGTTGGCGTGCGAGCCGTTGATGTCGAAGACGGTGGGCGAGTGGCTGTCGTCGCGAAGGGTCGCGATCTTTATCCCGCCCGTCTTCCCGCCGGCGACCTGGCCGTTGAACGCGATGCCGTATTCGAATTGGCGGCCGGCCGGGTTCGAGATGATGATGCCCGCCGCCATGTCCGCCGTTCCGGCGGCGCTGACCCAAAGCCCGCAGGAGGGATAGCCGCCGGGGCCGTAGCGGAAGTCGTTGCCGCTGTAATTTGCGGCCTCGACGGCGACTCCGATGACGTGCCCGCCCGTGTTAGTGGTCCTGCCCTGGAAGAAGCCGCCTCGACCGGAGGCCGCGCCACCGGTGGCATGGCCGATCCCATAGACTCCGACCGCCCCCACATGGGTGCCGGGGAGCACGTTCGAGTGGCCCTGGTGGCCGTAGCTGATGCCCGAACCGAACAGCCCGACGGCCTGGGCGCTCGAGCCGTCCACCGCCTGGCAGACCGACACCAAGGCGGCCATGTTGTCCGCGGCATCCGACGTCGGCCAGACTTCCGCCGCCTGGAGCGCCGTGTCGTTGGCACGAACGACCCGCTCCACCTTGGCCAGCGGGACGAGGCTGGTCGAGGGCTCGGCCTGAGTGCCTTGGCGGATCCGAAGCAGGCTGGCTTCGGTGGCCTCACCGGGCGCCTCGCCGCTTCCGACCCAGGGATTCACCGCCTCGCCTGACCCGAGCTTGACCGGAGTCTTGAGGCGCCAGGTCTGGCCGCCGTCGCTGACGACGATGTCGCCCTTGTCGCCGTCCGTCACCGCGTCCGCTTCTCCGGTGCCGACCCGGAACAGGCCCCACAGGCCCTGCGGAACCGCCCATTTGAGCACTCCGCTCCGATAGGCATAGTCCGCCTCCGCTCCCACCTTGAACTCGAAGGTGCGGGCGGTGCCGTTGGAGATGGCCGATTCCGAAGCCACGATCGGCGACTTGTCGCCGAGATAGTCGTGGTCGGGCCAGGCCACGCCGTGCACGGTGAAGCTGTGCTGGCGGGGCTTGTCGCCGGCGCCGACCAGATGCAGCCGGACGTCGGAGTTGGCCGGCACGTTGAAGATCGGAGTCGCCGGAGCGGGATTGCTCAGGTGGTGCTCGATCGGTTCGGAGCGATAGTTGAACGCCTTCTGCCCCTGGTCCTCATGGTCGACCTGGTCCTCGCCCGGAGACGGAGGCTCGTCCGAGATCGGCATGTTGAGGTTGCCGCGAAGGAAATGGCGAAGGCCGTCCTGAAGCAGAAGCACCGCTTCCTCCGAGCGCCTGCGCTCACCGCCCACATGGGTCACGATCGTTGCGCGCGGACCATCCCAGGCCTCGGCCGACTCGTCTTCGGCCGAATTGTCGTCGTCCGGCACATAGAGCGCCTGGGCGTCGGCCGGCTCCACGATCAGCGCTCCGATCAGACCGTGGTGACGGTGGTTGCGGAAGTCCGCCATGTCCTGGAGCAGGACCGGCCCGAGCGGCTCCGGGCTCCCCGCCGGACGGTGGGTCCGCCAGGAATAGGTGACCCTCTCGCCGGGCGCCGCCGTCTGCCGCGGGTTGCGGCCGACCGTGGCGCCATCCGAATAGGCCATATCGTAGTCCACCAGGTCGGCGTGCATCGACACCTGCCTCGACACCGGACGAACCGGACGGTGCGTCAGGTCGAATTCCTCGACCGGAACGCTGGGAGCATAAGGCTCCGGCCGCATGTCCGCGTCGGCCGGGATGCCGTTGGTCAGGACGACCCTGACCTCCTCGCCCTCGCGGCAGCGAAGGATCAGCGGCTCGCTCGGGTCCATCTTCTGACGGACCGGGATGGGCACTCCGTCCGGCCCGACGATCTTGGTCAGCCGGTAGACGAGCCCCAGCGGATCGACCAGGTCCGGCTCCCGATAGACCAGGCTGCGGCGCTCCGCCCTTACGTGGAACTCGCGGGTTCCGGTCGGAGCGGACGTTTCATTCAGCGACGGCGCCGTGGTGAGCGGAAGCGGCGCGCCGGTTTCGTGTCCCGAGAATGCCCTGACGATTCCCCAGCAGCCGAGCCACAGATCGTCGGCGCCCGACAGCTTGTACATATGGTCGCCGTCGCCATAGGCTTCCTCCTGCTTGAAGGTGAACGCCTCCGAGATTCCGAAGCTCTGCTGGTTGCGGATCGCCGAGTTCGGACTGTCCCGGAATTCCCGCCACCGCATTCCGTGGATCTGGAAGCTGTGCTGCTCCTCGTGCGAGCCCTGGACGACCCGGAACCAGATCGGGTCGAGGGCCCGGGTGTCGAAGCGCATCGTATAGGGATCGCGATTGTAGGGCGCGCCGGAGGTGAACCACAAAGCCGGGTCGATGAAGCTTCCGCCCGAATCCCTCAGCCGCTCGTGGATCGGGTCGTTGCGATAGTTGATCGCCATGATCCCCTGGTCGCCGTGGCCGCCCGGAGCCGCGGGCGGGTTGAGCGCCTCGCCGTCCGAGTTCCACATCGGGATGAAGTCCTGGAGCCCCATGCAGAACTCGCGGAAGGATTTCGGATTGGGTCCCGGGACGTCGATCCGCGCCTGGGCGCCGCTGACGATCTCGCGATTCTCCGTGTTGTGGAGGAATTTCGCTCCGGCGGGCTCGACGATGAGCGCTCCGAACAAACCGTGCTTCTGACGGAAGTTGGCGAACAGATGGTCGTGGAAGAAGATCGTCCCGAACTCCTGGTCCAGCCACCAGCGGTAGGCCATCACCTTGCCGGCGACCGGGCCCGAGATGTAGTTCCAGCCGACGCTGGCGCCGTCGGCGCAGATCGGGTCGAACTTCACCATGTGGACGTGCGGGGTGCACTCGCCCTGCCACGGCCGCGCCGGGCACGGCGGGAAGGCGTGGTCGAACTCCGTCGCCGGGATGTCGAGCGGAAGCTGGTTGTTCAGGCTCAGGTTGAGGATCTGGCCGTGCCTCGCCCGGAAGAAGAGCGGCTCCCTGGGCTGGTCGACCGGCTGGGGCTGACCGGCGAGCGAATAGAAATGGCCGTGTTTGTCGTGCCAGCCGTGGCCGTT
>DASVTN010000149.1:0-4535 GCA_036387555.1 Allosphingosinicella sp.
GAGCGGCCTGGGCGCTGCTTCTGGCGATCGAATTCTGGCAGCGCAGCACGGTGGCTTGAGGGAGCTCGAAATGAACAAGCACAGCCCTCTCAGCCACAGCGGCTCGCTCCTCGAACGGGCGGCCGAGCTCTACGGCTTCGGTACGGCCCGGCCGCGGCCGGAGCCGGAGGTCCGCCATGGCGGCTCAAGCGCTCCCAAAGACCTGGACCCCGAGCCGGACGCCGGAGCGGGCAGCGCCGCCGCCGAGGAGCCGAAGCTCGGCGTCTCCAGCGAAAAGCCGGAGCTCGGCGTCCCCAGCGGAAAGCCGGCCCCCGGCCCCGCCGAAGATGCATCCCGCGGCCCTCGCCGCGGCGCGGGTGAGGCAGGCCGCGCCTTGCTCCCGGCCGTCACCGAATCGAAGGCGCAAGTGGACCGCAAGTCCCTGGGCGAAAGGGGCTTCATCGTCCCGGACAGCCCCGCCGGCCCGCTCGCCGAGGAGTTCCGGATCGTCAAGCGCCAGCTCCTGCTGGGAATGGGCGCCGGAAGCTCGGTGGCCGCCGAGAAGCGCCGGACGATCCTCGTCTGCTCCGCGCAGCCGGACGAGGGCAAGACCTTCTGCGCCGTCAATCTCGCTTTGTCGCTTGCGGGCGAGAGGGACATGGAAGTGCTGCTCGTCGACGCGGATTTCCCGAAGCCCGAGGTGCTTTCCATCCTCGGCCTCGAAGCGCAGGGCGCCGGCCTGGTCGACGCGCTCGCGGATCCCTCGCTGGATCCCGAGCGCCTGGTCATCCGGACCGACATCGGCGGCCTGTGCGTGCTCCCCTCCGGGCGCTACGAGAACGACGTTCCCGAGCTGCTCGGCTCCGAACGGACCGCCAAAGTGCTCGAGCGGCTCGCCGAGGGCCGCCCCAACCGCATCGTCATCTTCGATTCGCCGCCGGCCCTGATGGCTTCGGCGGCCGCCGCGCTCGCCGCCCATGTCGGCCAGCTCGTGCTGGTCGTCCGCGCCGACAAGACCACCGAAGCCGACCTGAAGGAGGCCGCGGGCCTTCTTTCGGGCTGTCCCCAGATCAGCCTGCTGCTCAACGGCACGGGCTTCGCCGCAACCGGCCGCCGGTTCGGCTCTTATTATGGATATGGCCAATGAAACAGGCTCTTCTCCAAAGACTTGCGGGCCGTACCTGGCTTGGCATCGCGGCTGCGACGGGCATCAGCCTGGTGGCCGGCGCAGCCGCCGTCCAGGGCGAGCCGCGCACCAGCGTCCAACCCTATCTCGAGGTCCAGCAGGTCGCGACCATGGATTTCGACCGCGGCGAGGTGCTCACCTATACGGGCGTCGGCGGCGGCATCGACGCTTCCGTCTCGACCCGGCGGGTGCAGGCGACGATCAGCTACAACTACCAGCGCCGGATCGGCTGGAACGAGCGCATCGAGGACCATGACGTGCACAGCGGCCTCGCCGCCGTCCATGTCGAGGCGGTCCCGGGCGTTCTCAGCCTCGACGCGGGCGCAATGGCGGCGCGAAGCCATGCCGACATCAGGGTGCCCGTCCCGGCGGCGAGGACCATCAACAGCGCCGACGTGGCCGAAATCTACAGCGCCTATGTGGGCCCGACGCTCACCACCCATGCCGGGCCGGTCTCCGTCGGGGCAAGCTATCGCCTGGGCTATGTCCGGGTCGACGACGACAGCCTCGCCGGCTCCGGGCTTCCCCCCGGCGCTCCGCGGGTGGAGCGTTATTCGAGCAGCACCGTCCACAACGCCAGCGTCAGCCTCGGCATGGCCCCGGGCCGGCTGCCCTTCGGCTGGACCGTCGGCGCGGGCTACGTCCGCGAGGACATGAACCGGTTCAACTCCCGGTTCGAGGGGCAATATGTGCGCGGCGACGTCGTCGTGCCGGTCTCTCCGACCCTCGCCGTCACCGGCGGAGTGGGCTACGAATCGATGCAGGGCTCGCAGCAGGATTTCAGGCGCGGCCCCGGCGGAGTGCCGGTGCTGACCCCCCGCGGCGATCTCATCCCCGATCCTTCCAGGCCCCGGCTCGAGACGCTCGACCAGGACGGAATCATGTGGGACGCCGGGATCCTCTGGCGGCCGAGCCGCAGGACCGAGCTTCAGGCCCGGGGCGGGTGGCGCTACGGCGGCGAGAGCTTCACCGCCTCGCTTTCCCACAAGATCAACAGCCGCTCCTCGCTGAACGCCTCCATCTATGACAGCGTAAGCAGCTTCGGCAGGCTTTTAATAGCTGACCTCAATGGCTTGCCGACGAAGTTTCAGACTCCGCGCAATGGTGACCTCGGCGGTCTGAGCGGCGCGGGCTGCGTCTTCGGGAACGATCCCGGCACCGGCGCCTGCTTCGGCGACGCGCTCCAGTCGATCGCCAATTTCAACTTCCGCAACCGCGGCGCCAGCCTTCGCTACTCGGCGGCGCGGGGCCCCTGGAGCATGGGGCTCGGCGCCGGCTACGCCAACCGCAAGTATCTCGCGCCTTCCGACAATGTCTTCGCACTGAACGGGGTCACCGACCAGAGCTTCTCCCTCGAGGGCAATCTGGGACGGCGGCTGACCCGGAGCTCGGGTTACGATTTCGACGCTTATGCGAGCTGGTACGACAGCGGCCTCGCCGGCAGCGACTCCAGCTTCGGCGCCGGGCTTACCGGGCGTTACTACCGCAACATCTTCCGCGACCGGCTCCAGGCCCAGATCGCGGCGGGGCTCTACACCACCCAGGCAGGGGAATTCGACGCCAGCTACGGCTCGCTTCTCCTCGGCCTGCGCTACAATTTCTGAGGGACGGCCAGATGTACACCGACCATTACGGACTTGCCGAACGCCCCTTCCAGCTGACGCCGGATGCGCGCTACTGGTTTGAAAGCCGAACCCACAAGAAGGCGATGGCCTATCTCGGCTACGGCCTCGCCCAGGGGGAAGGCTTCATCGTCATCACCGGTGAGATCGGCGCCGGCAAGTCGACCCTGGCCGCCCATCTGATGGCGACGATCGACCGCGAGCGGCTGAACGCGATCAGCCTCGTCTCCACCCAGGTGGAGGGCGACGACATGCTTCGCCTGACCGCCCAGGGCCTCGGGCTCGAAACCGGCAACGTCACCAAGGCCCAGTTGCTCGACCGGATCGAGCACAGGCTCCGGGAGGAAGCGGCCAAGGGCAAGCGCACGCTGCTGATCGTCGACGAGGCCCAGAACCTGCCCGTCTCGGCGCTCGAAGAGCTTCGCATGCTTTCGAACTTCACAAGCCAAGGCCGTGCGCTCATTCAGATTTTCCTGCTCGGCCAGCCCGAGTTCCGGGATCGGGTGGCGGCCGAGGAGAGCCTCGAGCAGCTTCGCCAGCGAGTGATCGCGAGCCACCATCTCGAAGCGATGGACGCCAACGAGGTCGAGCCTTACGCCGTCCACCGGCTCGCCGTGGCCGGCTGGCAGGGCCGGCCCGGTTTCGAGCCCGACGCCTTCGCCGCCCTCTATCGCCATTCCGGCGGAGTGCCGCGCAAGCTGAACCAGCTGGCGTCGCGCCTGCTCCTCTATTCGGGAGTCGAGCAGCTCGAGACGATCGGCGGCGCCGACGTCGAGGCGGTCGCCGCCGACATGGCCGCGGACCGTCCGTCCAGCGCTTCCAAGCGTGTCCTTCCGCTCAGGCGGCCCGCCGCCGCTTCCGAAGCCGGGACCGAGGCTTCGCTGGAGCGGCGCATCGCCGCGCTCGAGGCGCGCCTCGAAGAGCAGGAAGGCGCCGTCCGCCGGGTCTTGACCGTGCTGCTCGACTGGGTCGAGAACGAGAGCCAGCCGCGCCGCAGCAATGCCGCTTAGATTTCTCAATTCCTCCCCGAGCTCGCTCGGGGAGGGGGACCGGGCGAAGCCCGTTGGAGGGGCAATTCTGAGTCCGTTTTTCCCCTCCACCCCGCCGCTGCGCGGCGCGGTCCCCCTCCCCGAGGCGAGCTCGGGGAGGAATGGTCAAAAGAGCAATGTAAGAATGCTGAACGCCCTCTCCGTCGACGTCGAGGACTGGTTCCAGGTCGGCGCCTTCGAAGGCGTCATTCGCCGCGACCAGTGGGACGGGCTGGAGCAAAGGGTCGAGCGCAACGGCCAGGCGGTGCTCGACCTGTTCGCCGAGGCACAGGTCAAGGCGACCTTCTTCACCCTGGGCTGGGTCGCCGAGCGCCACCCGGCGCTGATCCGCCGCGCGGCGGAGGCGGGCCACGAGATCGCAAGCCACGGCTGGGACCACCAGCGGGTCTTCAACCTGGGCGAGGACGGCTTCCGGGCCGACCTTCGCCGAGCCCACCGGGCCATCGCCGAAGCGTCGGGAGTCGAACCCAAAGGCTATCGGGCGCCGAGCTTCTCGATCGACAAGCGGACGCCCTGGGCGCACCGGGTCCTCGCCGAGGAGGGCTATGCCTATTCCTCCAGCGTCGCTCCGATCGCCCACGACCATTATGGCTGGCGCGAGGCCCCTCGCTTCGCCCACCGGCCGCTTCAGGGCTCGGACCTGATCGAGCTTCCGGTGACCACGGTCGAGCTTGGAGGGCGCCGGATGGCGGCGGGCGG
>DASVTN010000150.1:0-8386 GCA_036387555.1 Allosphingosinicella sp.
TCGAGCTGGTTGGTGTCGACGCTGACGTTCCAGGTTTCGTCGGGGAAGCGGGTGCGCACGGTGATGCGCTCGCCGATCGACCGGTCGACCAGGTCGAGCATGCCTTCGACCAGCCCCGCCGGCGCGACCGCGACCGGAAGCAGCGGCTCGGCTCTGGCGAAGGCGAGCAGCCGGCGGGTCAGCGCCGCGGCGCGGGTGGCGCCCTCCAGCGCGTTGTCGAGGTGGAACTCGACCTCGCGGCGCGGGCCGGTGAGCTTGCGGCGCGCCAGGTCGAGGCCGCCGACGACCACCGCCAGCATGTTGTTGAAGTCGTGGGCGATGCCGCCGGTCAGCTGGCCGACCGCCTCCATCTTCTGGACCTGGCGAAGCTGAGCCTCCGCGGCCTCCCGCTCGGTCGATTCCGCCTTGAGCTGCTCATAGGCCTGGCTGAGCTCGCGGGTGCGCTCGCGCACCGCCTCCTCTAGCTGGTGCGCGCGGTTCGCCTCGCTGTCCGCCTCGCGGAGCGCGGCGAGCCGGCCGCTGATCGCCCGGAAGGCAAGCCAGCCCAGTACGATCGCCCCCAGCCCGATCGCCACCGCAAGCCAGCCCAGCCATTCGGTAAGCTGGTCGGACCGGGTGCCCGAAACCCGGGTCGCGGCCATCCGCTGGCGCAGATCCTCGCGCTCGGCGGTGGCGATCTGCGCGAGCGTGTTGCGAAGCGCCTGCCCTGTCGGAGTGCGCGCCGCTCCGTAGAAGAGGGAGATTCCGCCGCTTCCGGCCTTGGCCTGGGCTGCGACGGCCGCCGGAGCCAGCTCGCGGCCTCTCGTCGCGAACAATCGCTCGAGAGCCTCGACTCGGGCGAGCTGCTGCTTGTTGCCGCGGACCTGCCGCCTCAGCTCGGCGATGAGCTGCTGCGCCTGGCGCCACTCGGCCCCGTAGACGCTGCCGCTGGTCGCCACGTCCTCGTCGAGCACGTAGCGGCCGAGCGCCGCTTCGGCGCGCGCGATGGTGCCGTCGACGGTCCGGGTCAGAAGCATGACGTCGTAGCTGTGGCGCTCAGAAGCGAGCGCCCGGTCGCGGACTTCGTTGGAAGAGGTGACCATCAGCATCAGGGCGACGAGCAGCAGAGCGGCGAGCACGGCGCCCGCGCTCGCCAGCACTCCGCGCCATGCCCCGGAAGTCCTCTCCTCGGACACGGCGTACATGTCCTCGCCCGCCATGAGTGCGAGTCTAGACTGAGCGGGACGTGGATGGAAAGAAGGTTCCAGGGCACCGGGCTCGATTCGGCGCGCTTTGAACGACGGTGGTCGTGCCGGGACTCCCCTCCCTCCCAGGGAGTGCAGGAAAAGAGTGGGAGAGAGTGCCTTGAACGAGCCTGAAGCCGTTTCCCTCCGCGAAGCCACTCGCGTCTGGGCCAGGATCGCCCTGCTGAGCTTCGGTGGGCCGGCGGGCCAGATCGCGGTGATGCACCGGATCCTGGTGGAGGAGAAAAGGTGGATCGGCGAGGCCCGGTTCCTCCACGCGCTCAACTACTGCATGCTTCTTCCCGGCCCGGAGGCGCAGCAGCTCGCCACTTATATCGGCTGGCTGATGCACCGCACCCGAGGCGGGCTGATCGCCGGAATCCTGTTCGTCCTGCCCGGCCTCGCGGCGATCATGGTCCTGTCCTGGATCTACGCGGCGGCGGCCGACGTCGGCGCGGTCGAGGCGCTGTTCTTCGGACTAAAGGCGGCGGTGCTCGCGATCGTCGCCGAGGCGGTGCGCCGGCTCGGCTCGAGGGCGCTTCGCAACAACGTGCTGCGCGCGCTCGCCGCCGCCGCCTTCATCGCCATCTTCTTCTTCGCGATTCCCTTCCCGCTGATCATCCTCGCGGCCGGAGCGATCGGCTATTTCGCCGGGCGCGCCGGAGCGGCGGCCTTCAGCGGCGGCGGCGGCCATGGTTCGGCCACGTCCGAGGGGACCGTGCTCGGGGACCGGATCCCGGATCATGCCGTGCCGAGCCTGCGCTGGTCGCTTCGTATCTCGGCGGTCTTTCTCCTGCTCTGGCTGGCGCCTCTGGCCGTGCTGTTGGCGACCCTGGGCCCGGACAACGTCTTCAGCCGGATCGGCCTGTTCTTCTCGCAAATGGCGGTGGTGACCTTCGGCGGGGCCTATGCGGTGCTCGCCTATGTCGCCCAGCAGGCCGTGGAGACCTACGGGTGGCTCGCCCCCGGCGAGATGCTCGACGGCCTCGGAATGGCCGAGACGACGCCGGGCCCTTTGATTATGGTGACCCAGTTCGTCGGCTTCATGGGCGCCTTCCGCGACCCGGGCGGGCTCCATCCCATGGTGGCGGGAACGCTTGGCGGCCTACTCACCACCTGGGTGACCTTCACGCCCTGTTTCCTGTGGATATTCCTGGGCGCCCCGTTCGTGGAGCGGCTGCGCTCGAACCGGGCGCTCTCCGCGGCGCTTTCGGGGATCACGGCGGCGGTGGTCGGAGTCGTCCTGAACCTCGCGGCCTGGTTCGCTTTGCACACCTTGTTCCGTCAGGTGCGCGAGGTGACGGCCGGCCCGCTCCGCTTCGACCTTCCCGTCGCCGCCAGCGTCGACCTCGCCGCCTGCGTGCTGGCGGCGGCGGCGATGGTCGCGATGTTCCGCTTCAAGCTCGGCGCGCCCACTGTGCTGGCTGGATGCGCGGCCGCGGGGATGGCCTGGTGGGCCTTGGGCGGGTGACGGCAGGCGGTCACGTCCCGGGTGCGGTCCGGCTTGAAAGACGGCCGTCATTGCGAGCGGAGCGAAGCAATCCAGAGCGGCCTTCGAGACTGGACTGGATTGCTTGGTCGCTGCCGCAAGGCGGCAGTTTACCCGAGCGCCGCCGCAGGCGGAAGATGAAGGGGACAGTCACTAGTGACTGTCCCAGGGCCGTTACTGCAGAATCCCCGTCGCCTTGCCCGCGCTTTCGAACATGGCGAGGATACGGGTCACCTGCTCCTCCGTGTGGTCCGCGCAGAGGGAGCAGCGGAGCAGGTACATTCCGGCCGGGGTCGCGGGCGGGCGGGCCATGTTGACGTAGACTCCCGCTTCCAGGAGCGCCTGCCACATGCGCACCGTCGTGTCCTGATCGGGAAGGAGGACGGCGATGATGGCGGATTGCGCCTCCGGCGTGGCGAGGCCGAAGCCGAGGTCGCGCAGTCCCTTGTGGAGGCGGCGGCTGTTTTCCCACAGGTGCTGGCGCTTGTTTCCGGCGAACTTGAGCTTGCGGATCGAGGTGGCGGCGGTGGCGACGACGCTCGGCGGAAGCGAGGCGGTGAAGACGTAGGGGCGGCAGACGAGGCGAAGCACCTCGAACTTCGGGTGGTTGGAGACCACGAAGCCGCCGACCGTTCCGACCGACTTGGAGAAGGTGCCGACGACGAAGTCGATCTGGTCCTCGACCCCCGCCTCCTCGAAGACTCCGCGGCCGTTGGGGCCGAAGAAGCCCATTCCGTGAGCCTCGTCGACGACCACCATCGCCCCGTGGCGCTTGGCGACCTCGACCATCTCCTTCAGCGGGGCGATGTCGCCGAGCATCGAATAGACGCCTTCGAGGACGACCAGCCGGCCGCCCGCCGCGGGAAGCCGGCCAAGGCGCTTGTCGAGATCCTCGACATTGTTGTGGCGGAAGCGGACGATCTGGGCGTCGCCGAGCTTGCAGCCGTCGTAGATGGAGGCGTGGCTGTCGGCGTCGAGGATGATGTAATCCTCCTTGCCGGCGAGAGTCGACATCAGCCCGAGATTGGCCTGGTAGCCGGTCGAGAAGACCATTGCGTGGCGGGTGCCGTAATAATCCTTCAGCGCCTCCTCGCACTCCCTATGGCCCTGGTAGGTGCCGTTGAGGACCCGGCTGCCGGTGGTGCCCGAGCCGAACTCGTCGAGCGCCCGCTTGCCGGCCTCGATTACGTCCGGATCGAAGGTCATGCCCATGTAATTGTAGGTGCCCAGCAGGATCGTCTCCTTGCCCTTGACGATCGCGCGGGTGGGGGAGAGCACCTTCTCCATGACCAGGCCGAAGGGGTCGCGCACGCCCGTGTCGAGCAGGGCCTCGCGCTCGGCGATGAGCGCGTCGAACTTTGAGAAGAGGTCCCGGCCGACGGTGTGGCCCGGCGGCTCGTCGGCGGGGTCCATCGGGCTGGCGGCGGATTCGGTCACGAAATTCCTCCCCGAAATTTGTCGGGGAGGGGGACCGCGCGAAGCGCGGTGGAGGGGTACTTCGGAGTCGGGAAGGCCCCTCCACCACCCTTCGGGTGGTCCCCCTCCCCTGCAAATGCAGGGGAGGAATTTTCGCTGCGATCCCTCATCCGCCGTTCCGGAGCTCTTCGACCGAGTCGACCAGCTGGCCGACCGTCTCGATCTCGGCCTGCATGTTCATCGTGATCAATATGTCGAACTCGTCCTCGACCGACGCCACGAAATCCATGACGATGAGGCTGTCCCATTCGAGATCGCCCGCGAAGCTGGTCTCGTCCGCGAGCGGCACGGCCTTCTTGTTGAACGGCTCGATGAGCTGCGCAACCTTGGCGAACGTCTCTTCTCTGTCGGTCATCCCAGCCCCTTATGTCGGGCGGGAAGCTCTGCCAAGGGAATAGGGCGGCATTGGGGCCGCCGCTTGGCAGGGTGGGGGAGCCGTGCCAAGGGGCCGCCGGCGAACGGAGAAGGGTGCGGACATGGCGCAGGAGGAGAAAAGCGGGCCGCCGGCCTATCCGGCCGGGGCGGTCCACATGGCGCGCTCGGCGGCTTCCGCGCAGATGCACCTCTCCGCCATGGCCGATCAGAAGGCCAGTATCCTGATGGGCGCCGCCTTCGTCATCTTCACCATCGCGGTGGGCCATTCGGACGGCAAGGGCGCGCCGCTGCCGCTCCTGATCCTGGGAGGCGCCGCCTTTCTCTCGTCGGTGTTCGCGGTGCTCGCGATCCTCCCGGCCGTGGGCTATCGGAAGCGCGCTCCGCTCAACCTGATGTTCTTCGGCTCGTTCACCGGCCTCGAGGAGGAGGAGTATATCGAGCGGCTGCTCGCCGAGATGCGCACCGACGAGCGGATCTACCGGACGATGGCGCGCGACATCTACCAGAACGGCACCGTGCTCGCCCGCAAGAAGTACCGGATGCTGGGCTGGGCCTATCGCATCTTCCTTGCAGGGCTCACGGCGAGCCTGGCCGTCTTCGTGGCCGAGGCGCTGGTCTAAGACGCTCCCGTCATCCCGGCGAAAGCCGGGACCTCAGGACAAGAAGTCTCGGTGGGGCTCCCCGAGGTCTCGGCTTTCGCCGGCATGACGATCGACCTGGGACCGGCTTTCGCGGGGCCGCCGGTCAGGCCAGCGCCGCCAGAACCTCCCCTGCGAACTGGCTGAGCGTATCGTCGCGGGCGCCCATGACCAGGATCCGGTCGCCGGGCCGGGCGAGGGCGGCGAGGCGGTGGCCGGCCTCGGCCCGGTCCGCGATATGCTCCGCCCGGCGGCCGGCCGCGACCAGGTCGGCGACGATGTCGGCGCTGGTGACCGTCCGCTCGACGGTGCCGCCGAAATAGACCGGGTCGCACAGGATGAGGACGTCTTCCGCGCCCATTCCGGCGGCGAAGGCGGCCGCGAGCTCGCGGCGCATGGTCCGCAACGGCCCGTAGCCGTGCGGCTGGAAGAAGAGGAGAAGCCGCCCGGGAAAGGCATGGCAGGTGGCGAGAGTGGCGGCGATCTTGTCCGGGTTATGGCCGAAGTCGTCGATTACGGTGACGCCGCCGCTCGTTCCGACGATGTCGAAGCGCCGCCTCAGGCCCGCGAAGCCGGAGAGCGCGGCGGCCGCGGCGGCAAGCGGGACTCCCGCGGCGCGTGCCGCGGCCAGGGCGGCGAGGGCATTGGCGGCGTTGTGACGGCCGGGGACGGCGAGGCGGATCCGAACCGCCTCCCCGCTGCTCCGTTCGCGGGCCATGAAGGAGATGGCGGTGGGCTCTTCGATGAGTTCGCCGGCGCTGTAGTCCGCCTCCGGGTCGGCGAGGCTGAAGGTGACGGCGCCCGCACCGGCCAGCGCCCGGCTTTCGGGGTCGTCGCGATTGATCACCGCAGTCTCGGCCCGTGCGAGGAAATCGCCGAACAGCGCCCGAAGCTCCTCCATCGACTTGTGGTCGAGGCTGACGTTGTTGAGCACCGCGATCTTCGGGCGGTAGAGCGCGATCGAGCCGTCGCTTTCGTCCACTTCGCTGACGAAGAACCGGTCGCCGCCGACGAGGGCGCTTGCGAAGGGGGCCTCGGGGGTGGCGAAATTCTTCATCACCGCGCCGTTCATCACCGTCGGCTCCAGCCCCGCATGGTGGAGGATCCAGGCGATCATTCCGGTGACCGTCGATTTACCGCTGGTGCCGCCGACGGCGATCCCCGTCCCGGCGGCGTTGAAGAGCCGGGCGAGCAGCTCGGCGCGGGTGATCCGCTCCAGGCCGAGGCGACGTGCGGCCTGGACGTCCGGAACGCTGTCCTCGACGGCGGCGGAGGCGACCAGGATTTGGCCCGGCGAGGCGAGGCCGCTTCCGTCCTGCGGGTGGAGGCCGATCCCGAGGCTGCGCAGATAATCGAACTTGGCGGCGGTCCGGCCCTGGTCGAGGGCGCGGTCTGAGCCCGCCACTTCCGCGCCGCGGGCTCGGACGATGCACGCCAGGGGAAGCATTCCGCTTCCGCCGATGCCGCAGAAGAAATAGGATTTGGAGCCTGACATTGCGCCGCCCTATTGAGGTCGGAGGGGCTTTTCAAACGCGGAAAGGGCGGGAATGCGGATCGGGATCGTCGCGCCGAGCACTCCCATCCTGCCGGAAACGGCGGATCGGGTGACGGCGCTCGCGGCGGAGGCCTTTCCGGAAGTGGAGCTCGTCTTCCACCCGCAATGCTTCCTCAGCCATCGCCACTTCGCCGGGGACGACGCCGCGCGCTCCGGCGCGTTCGTCGAGGTGGCGAACGATCCCCGCTTCGACGCGCTCTGGTTCGCCCGCGGCGGCTATGGATCGTGCCGGATCGCCGAGCCGGTGCTGGAACGGCTGCGGCCGGCCGCCCGGGACAAGGCCTATCTGGGCTTCAGCGATGCCGGCTACATGCTTGCCGCACTGTATCGCGCCGGCTTTCCCCGGGTGGCGCACGGGCCGATGCCCGGCGACATGAGGCGCGAGGGCGGCGAGGCGGCGGTGGCGCGGGCTCTGGCCTGGCTGGCCCGGGCGGATCCGGCGGCGCTGGAGGGCGGCCTGGGCGACGCTCCGGCCGCGGCCTTCAACATCACCGTCTTCTCCCAGCTGCTGGGAACGGCGCTGGAGCCGGACCTCACCGGCCATGTGCTGATGCTGGAGGACGTGTCCGAGCATATGTACCGCACCGACCGTTCCCTCTTCCACATCACCGGAAACACCGGGGTTCGCCGGGTCGCGGGGATCAGGCTCGGGCGGTGCACGGAAGTGCCGGTCAACGACCCCGATTTCGGCGCGGGGGAGGAGGAGGTGTTCCGTTACTGGTGCGACCGTTCCGGCATAGCCTATCTGGGCCGCGCCGACATCGGCCACGATTCCGGCAACAAGGTGGTGCCGTTCGGGCCATCATCATGGCGGACTTGATCCGGCGTCCAGCAACGCGGAAGGCCGAGATAGCTTCGGGGCGCCTGTGTTCATGGATTCCGGCCTTCGCCGGGATGACGCGGCTGGCGAATCAGGGTGCGCAGGTCCAGCCCCGGCAGGGGCGCTCCCCTCTATGAGAGCCAATTTCGGGCAATGATCCACATTAAAAACGCGCTGGAACGGCCCTCAGCGGCGATCCGGCGAATTCGGACCTTGGAATCTCTTGCGCTCGCCGCGCGTTTGGGGCTTATCAGCGCAGCATTCACAGGAGGGAAAATCATGGCAAAAGGCACTTCAGGCGGCGGATCGGGCGGCGGAGCGAGGGGCGGACTGTCGCGCCCGGTCACTCCGTCGGCGGATCTGGCGGAGATCACGGGCAAGGACCCGCTGCCGCGCAGCCAGGTGGTCAGCAAGATGTGGGATTATATCCGCACCAACAAGCTCCAGAATCCGGAGAACAAGCGCGAGATCGTCGCCGACGACAAGCTCAAGAAGATCTTCGGCACCGACCGCTGCTCGATGTTCGAGATGAACAAGCATCTCTCGCGCCATCTGAGCTGAAGCCCTTCCGCTTCGGCGGACGATTCGATCGGCCTCGCCCGGCGACGGGCGGGGCCGATCCGCGTTCAGCCCCTATGCCTCCCCATCTGACGATGGGGAGGCAAAATTATCGGCAGGCCCTCCAGCCCATGGCGCCGCGCTCCGCCTGATCGAGGTGGAGATGGTCGCGGTGGGCGGCGTTGTAATCGGGGGAGAGGGTGGTAGCGAAAAGGCCGCAGGCGCCGTCGCGCACTTCGCGAAGGAACCGGG
>DASVTN010000151.1:0-7703 GCA_036387555.1 Allosphingosinicella sp.
TTCGGATTGCGCCGGGCGGTGATCAACCGGAACCAGCTGTCGAACGGGCGCCAGACGTGGATGTGGATGGCGAAGCGGGCGATGAAGGCGCCCTCGATCAGCCGCTGGACGACATAGCCTCCGACGATCGCCGCCAGGGTCCACCAGAAGAGGTCCGGAGCGAGCGGCCGCCCGTAGGCGTGGAGCCCCACCCCCCAGGCCCACCACCAGAAAGGCGGGTGGACGAGGTCGATGCCGTGGTCGATCGCCTCGCCGATCCTGGACGAGGTGATGGTGCAGCGGGCGAGCTTGCCGTCGACCGTGTCGAGCACCATGAAGGCGAGCCCGGCGGCGAGGCCGGGCCAGTAAAGGCCCCGGTAGAACAGCCAGGTCGCGAGCAGGCAGAGCAAGGCTCCGGCCAGCGAAACCTGGTTGGGGCTCATCCCGATCCGGGCCGCCCAGCGGGTCAGGACCAGGGCCCATTCCGGCCACAGATATTTGGTGAGGAGGTCGGTGACCCCCTTGTAGGCGCCGAAATAGCTCGCCCGCTCGAGCCCGCGCACCGTCTCCGGGCCAAGCCGGTCCAGGAACGGCCGCTCCTTCTTGCGAAGCTCGTCGTTGCCGACACCCTCCGCCGTCTCCCACGCGATCACTTCCCAGTCCCTGGGTGCAGGGAGGGGAGCATTCCCCTCCATCGCCCGGCGCATGTCCTCATCCGCCCCGACATGCGCGAGCACCGGCACTCCGCCCCTCGTCACCACCAGCCCCGGCCTCGCCGCCGCCAGCTTCAGCCAGGAAGGGTCGAAGGCGAAGCCGAGATTGACGAGAAGCCCGCCGTCGGCGCGCACCTCCATCTTCTGCGCCGCCGCGATCCGGCCGAGGCGCTCCTGCGCGCTCAGCCCCCACAGCCGGGTCGGGTTCGATCCCACGGGCGCGACCGCCGTCATGCCTTCAGCGCCTTGGAGATCTTCTCCGCGCTTCTCAGCGCCAGTGCGACGATGGTGAGGGTGGGGTTGGCCCAGCCGCCCGTCGGGAAGAGCGAAGAGCCCGCCACCCAGAGATTGCCGATGCCGTGCACCCGTCCGTCGGCATCGGTGACGCTGGTCCTGGGATCCTCGCCCATCCTCGTTGTCCCCATATGATGGTAGCCGCCGATCGGGTGGGAGGAGATGAGCGGGTCGGTCTTCCATTCGCCCCCGCCGAGCCAGTCGGCCGGCTCGACCTTGCCGAGCCCGAGCCGCTCCAGCTCGCGGCCCAGCGTCTCCACCAGGATCGCGACGCTCCGCACGTCGATCTTCGACAATCGCCAGTCGAGCTTCACCCGCGGCACTCCCGTCGCATCGGTCTCGCCCGTCAGCATCACCCGGCTTTCCGGATTGGGCGCCTGCTCGCCCCGGACCAGAAGCGCCACTTCGAGATTGCCGATCCTGTGGAGAAGCCAGGGCCGGGCCGGATCGACATGGCGCTGCGCCCATCCCGCCGCCTTCTTGGTCACCATCCACAGGGCGCGGCCGCGCTTGGTCGGAGCCATATTGTGCTTGAGGCCCGAATAGGCCTTCATTCCGATGAACTGTCGCCGCCCCTGCGGTTGGCGGGCGACGATGGTCAGCGAGGTGTTGAGGATGCCCTCCCGCCGCTGAAGGTCCCGCGAGGGGCTGATCAGGGCCGCGAGGTCCTGGCCGCCGATCCGGTGCCGCCGCCCGAAAACCTTGAGCAGCCTCCAGGCCGCGCCTTTGACGATCCGGCCGCCGCGGCCGTGCGGATGCTCCATGAAATAGCGCCCGACCTGGTCGTTGCCGAGGCTGGAGGCGAGCAGGAGCCGCGGGTTCTCGATCCCGCCGGCGGCGAGCACGAAGGCCTTGGCGCGGACGGTCAGCCGTCCCGCGCCGAGCGATCGCGCCTCGACCCGGGCGATCCCGCTCCCCTCTTGGACGATTTCGGTCACGGTGGAGTGGATCGCGATCTGGCACCTGGGATCGGCCTCCAGATCGGCGCAGCTTTCCCAGGCGAAGCGGTTGAAGCGGCGGTCGAAGGTCCAGAGCGGCGTTTCCAGCTCCGCGAAGCGCGGCAGCTTCACCCCGGCCGAGCGCAGCGCATCCGGATCGGGCCGCCGCGCCGGCAGCCCGAAATGCGGCCGCGCCGCCTCGTACCAGCGCTCCAGCTCCGCCCAGCCGATCGGCCAGCCCGAATGCGGCACATAGTCGCGCGCCTCCAGGTCGACGGGGTCGAGCTCGGCGCAGCGCCCGCCCCAGATGGCGGTGGTGCCGCCGAAGAAGCGAAGCCGGCTGTCCTCGAGGTCGTAATATTCCTCGCCCTTATTCTCGCCGGCGTTGAGCTCCGCCGTCGCGGGTTCATAGTCGAGCCCGCCGCTCTCCAGCAGCACCACCGTGTGGCCGAGCTTGAGGAGCCGCCGGGCAAGGGTGATCCCCGCCGCCCCGGCGCCGATCACGCAGACCTCGCCCTCCAGCGCGATCGAGCCCGGGATCTGCGCGAGGTCGATCACAGCCCGTCACCCCGGCGAAAGCCGGGGCCTCGCGGAGACCCCCACCCGTCACCCCGGCGAAAGCCGGGGCCTCGGGGAGACCCGCCGAGACTTCTGGTCCCGAGGTCCCGGCTTTCGCCGGGATGACGAGGAGACCCGTACCTCCCGTCATTCCGGCGAAGGCCGGAATCCATGAACACCGGCGGTACCGACATTGGCTCGGCCGAGTTCATGGATGCCGGATCAAGTCCGGCATGACGCCCCCCGTCACCCCGGCGAAAGCCGGGGCCTCGTGGCGACCCCCACCCGTCACCCCGGCGAAAGCCGGGGCCTCGCGGAGACCCGCCGAGACTTCGCGACATGAGGTCCCGGCTTTCGCCGGGATGACGGTCCCCTTTCGTCGCCCCAGCGAAGGCTGGGCCTCTGCATGGGGCGCCGGATGTCAGCCCCTCCCCTTTAGGGGAGGGGTTGGGGTGGGGGTTGTCCGTCCGCCTCACCGGCGTCGGAGAATGTTCGCCCCAACATTCCCCACCCCATTTCCTCCCCTGAAGGGGAGGGGCTTTTATGTCGGAGATACTCACCGCTCGAACAACTCCGCCTCGACCTCGCCCGACAGGGCCCCGGCCAGCACCGCCTCCTGCGCCCAGCGCAGATCGTCCGCCAGATAGCGGTCCGACTCGTAATGCTGGACGTTGCGCCGGATCGCCGCCCTGGCCCCCTCGAGCGCCGGCGAACTCTTCAGCGGCGCGTGGAAATCGCAGCCCTGGGCAGCGCAAAGCAACTCGATCCCGACCACTCCGGCGGCATTGCCCGCGATCCGCCGCGCCTTGGTCCCGGCATGGGTCGCCATCGAGACATGGTCCTCCTGGTTGCCCGAGGTCGGGACCGTGTCGACGCTCGCCGGCCAGGCGAGGCTCTTGTTCTCCGACACCAGGGCCGCCGCGGTCACCTGGGCGATCATGAAGCCGCTGTTCACGCCGCTGTCCTGGACCAGGAAAGGCGGAAGCCCACTCATCTTCGGGTCGACGAGGACCGCCGTCCGCCGTTCCGAGATGCTGCCGACCTCGCACATCGCCATCGCCAGGATGTCGGCGGCGAAGGCCACCGGCTCGGCGTGGAAGTTGCCGCCCGAAATCGATTCGCCGCTCTCGGGGAACAGCAGGGGATTGTCGGTGACCGCATTGGCTTCGATGCGAAGCGTCTCCGTCACGTTCCTCAGCAGGTCCAGGCTCGCCCCCATCACCTGGGGCTGGCAGCGGAAGCTGTAGGGGTCCTGCACCCTCGTGCAGTCGTCGTGGCTGTGGCGGATCTCGCTGCCGTCGATCAGGCGCCTCAGCACCGCCGCGACAGCGATCTGCCCCTTCTGGCCCCGCGCCTCCTGGATCCGGGGATCGAAGGCGGCGTCCGTCCCCTTAAGGGCGTCGAGCGACAAAGCCCCTGAGATCAAGGCGTTGGCGAAGACCCGCTCGGCCGTGAACAAGGTGTCGAGCGCGACCGCGGTCGAGATCTGGGTGCCGTTGATCAGCGCCAGCCCTTCCTTGGGGCCGAGCACCAGCGGCTCCATCCCGAGCTCGCCGAGCGCTTCTCCCGCGGGCATGATCCTGCCCCGCAGCGCGATCCGCCCCTCGCCCAGCATCGCCGCGCTCAGATGCCCCAGCGGCGCCAGGTCCCCCGAAGCTCCCACCGATCCCTGGCTCGGAATGCAGGGCAGCGCATCCGCCTCCATGAGGGCGAGTAGCCGCTCCACCACGTCGCGCCGGACGCCCGAATGGCCGCGGGCCAGCCCGATCGCCTTGGTGGCCATCGCCAGCCGGACCACGGGCCGGCTCAGGTCCTCGCCGAGCCCGCAGCTGTGCGACATCACCAGGTTGCGCTGGAGCTCGGTCAGCCGGTCGTCGGGGATCCGCGTCTGCGCCAGCAGCCCGAAGCCGGTATTGACGCCGTAGACCGTCCGTCCGCTCTCCAGGATCCGGCCGACGCAGGCCGCCGCGGCGTCGATCGCCCCCCAGGCCGCCGGGTCGAGCCGGACGGGGGCTCCGGCCCAGATGGAGCGGAGTTCGGCCAGGGAGACGGAGCCTGGGCGCAGCGTGATCATGATCCCGTCATCCCGGCGAAAGCCGGGACCTCGGGGAGACCCGCCGAGACTTCTCGTCCCGTGGTCCCGGCTTTCGCCGGGATGACGATGACGGTCACAGCCCCACCATCGGCAAATCCAGCCCCTGCTCCCGGGCGCAGTCTATCGCCTCCTCGTACCCCGCGTCGGCATGCCGCATCACTCCGGTGCCGGGGTCGTTCCAGAGCACCCGCTCCAGCCGCCGCGCCGCCTCGGCCGTGCCGTCGGCGACGATCACCATGCCGCTATGCTGCGAATAGCCCATGCCCACTCCGCCGCCATGGTGGAGCGACACCCAGGTCGCGCCCGACGCGGTGTTGAGGAGGGCGTTGAGCAGGGGCCAGTCGGAGACGGCGTCGGACCCGTCCTTCATAGCCTCGGTCTCGCGATTGGGGCTGGCCACCGAGCCGGAGTCGAGATGGTCGCGGCCGATGACGATCGGCGCCTTCAGTTCGCCGCTCGCCACCATCTCGTTGAAGGCCATCCCCAGCCGGTGCCTCTGCCCGAGCCCGACCCAGCAGATCCGCGCCGGAAGCCCTTGGAAGGCGATCCGCTCCCGGGCCATGTCGAGCCAGCGGTGGAGGTGCGGGTCGTCCGGGATGAGCGCCTTCACCTTCGCGTCGGTCCGGTAGATGTCCTCCGGATCGCCGGAGAGCGCCGCCCACCGGAACGGGCCGATCCCCCGGCAGAAGAGCGGCCGGACATAGGCCGGCACGAAGCCCGGGAAATCGAAGGCGTGCTCCACGCCCTCGTCCTTCGCGACCTGCCGGATGTTGTTGCCATAGTCGAAGGTCGGAATGCCCATGGCTCGGAAGGCGAGCATTGCATTGACATGCACCGCCATGGATTCTCTTGCAGCGGCCTCCACCGCGGCCGGGTCCCGCTCGCGCATATTTATCCATTTTTCCACGGTCCACCCGATCGGCAGGTAGCCGTTCACCGGATCGTGCGCCGACGTCTGGTCGGTCACCGCGTCGGGCCGGATCCCCCTCCGGACCATCTCCGGCAGCACCTCCGCGGCATTCCCCAAAAGCCCGACGGAGGTGGGTGCAATGGCCGACGCAATAATCTCCAGAGCCTCGTCCAGCGATCCGGCGCGGCGGTCCAGATAGCGCGTCTCCAGCCTCTTCTCGATCCGGCTCTCCTGGCATTCGATGGCAAGGCAATGGGCCCCCGCCATCACCGCCGCCAGCGGCTGCGCGCCGCCCATTCCGCCGAGGCCCGCGGTAAGGATCCAGCGGCCCTTGAGGTCGCCGCCATAATGCTGCCGGCCCATCTCGACGAAGGTCTCGTAGGTCCCCTGAACGATGCCCTGGGTGCCGATGTAGATCCACGATCCGGCCGTCATCTGGCCGTACATCATCAGCCCCTTTCGATCGAGCTCGTGGAAATGGTCCCAGGTCGCCCATTTCGGAACCAGGTTGGAATTGGCGATCAGCACCCTGGGAGCGTCGCCGTGGGTCCGGAACACGCCGACGGGCTTGCCGGACTGGACGAGCAGGGTCTGGTCCTCCTCCAGCCGCTCCAGGGTCTCGACGATCTTGTCGAAGCTCGCCCAGTCCCGAGCGGCGCGGCCGATCCCGCCATAGACGACCAGCTCCTCGGGCGCCTCGGCGACGCGGGGGTCGAGATTGTTCTGGAGCATCCGCACGGCCGCCTCGGTCGCCCAGGATCTGGCGACGAGATCCGGCCCGGTGCGGGCGCGGATGGAGCGGCTGTTGTCGCGGCGTGAATGCATGACGGTCCTTCGATACGCCGGTTCGACTTCGCTCACCGGCTACTCAGGATGAGCGGATATACACACCCCGCTCATCCTGAGTAGGGGCTGAGCTTGGCGAAGACCCGTATCGAAGGACGGGTTATGCATCCACCCCCGCCACGATCCGCCGCTCCGGCCCCGGATGGCCGATCCAGTAGGCGAGCTCCGCGGGCCGGCCCACCCGCCACACGCACAGGTCGGCGGCCTTGCCGGTGGAGACGGTGCCGACCTCCTTCTCGAGGCCGAGCGCCTTCGCCGCATTCACCGTCATCCCCGCCAGCGCCTCCTCCGCAGTGAGCTCGAACAGGGTGCAGGCCATGCTCAGCATCAGCGTCGGCGAAAGCACGGGCGAGGTGCCCGGATTGCAATCGGTCGCCACCGCCATCGGAACGCCATGGCGCCGCAGGAGGTCGACCGGCGGCTTGCGGGTCTCTCGAAGGGCGTAGAAGGCGCCGGGGAGCAGGACCGCGACCATTCCCGCCCGCGCCATCGCTCCGACACCCGCTTCGTCGGCATGTTCGAGATGATCGGCGGAGAGCGCCCCGAACTCCGCCGCGAGCGCCGCTCCGTTGAGGTTGGAGAGCTGCTCGGCGTGGAGCTTGACCCGGAGGCCGTGCTCGTCCGCGGCCTCGAACAGCGAGCGCACCTCGTCCGCGCTGAAGCCGATGCCTTCGCAGAACGCGTCCACCGCCCGCGCCAGCCCGGCCTCGGCCACGGCCGGGATCATCTCCTCAATGGCCAGGCGGACGAATTCCTCCCGGCTTTCCTTATGCTCCGGCGGCAGCGCATGGAGCGCAAGCAGGGTCGGCACCGTCCGCACCGGCTCGCTCGCGCCGAGCGCCTTCACCGCCTCGAGCATCTTCATCTCGCTCGGCAGGTCGAGCCCGTAGCCGGATTTGATCTCGACGGTCGTCGCTCCGCCGCGCATCAGCGCCCGAAGCCGAGGCCGCGCCTGCTCGACCAGCTCGTCCAGCGAGGCGAAGCGGGTCGCCTTCACCGACGAGATGATCCCGCCGCCCGCCCGGGCGATCTCCTCGTAGCTCGCGCCGCCCAGCCGCTGCTCGAATTCCGCGGCCCGGTTTCCTCCGAAGACGAGATGGGTGTGGCAATCGATCAGCCCGGGAGTGATCCAGGCGCCGCCGAGCGGCTCGACCGTCCGAGCGCGATAGCCGGCGAGATCGATCCGCCGCCCGACTCGGACGATGCGGCCGTCCTGGATTCCGATCGCTCCGTCCTCGATCGCCCCGAACGCGCCCGGCACCGCCGGGTCCATCGTCGCGATATGGCAGTCGGTAAGCAGTCGGTCCCACATGGCTCGCTTCTTAACCTTTGCCCGACTAAGGGCAACGCCATGAGCTGGAAATCCATCG
>DASVTN010000152.1:0-9201 GCA_036387555.1 Allosphingosinicella sp.
GACGATGGCGAGCAGCTCTTCCGCGCGATGGGCGCAGGTATGGCGGGCGCGGATGGTCTCGAGGCCGTGCTCGGCGAGCGAGCGGCGCATCTGCGGATCGTCGCGCAGCGCCTTCAGCATCGAAGTCATCTCGCCGCCGTCACGGGCGACCAGATAATCCGTGCCGGGCCGGAACAGCCCTTCGCTGTCCTCCCAAGGCGCGCAAAGCAGGGGAATGCCGCACGCCAGGGCCTCGAAGACCCGGATCGTGGGGATGCCGGGAAGGAGCTTGGTATAATAGCGGCGCGGGACGTGGACGGTCGCCATGAAGCGGGCGAAGATCGAAGGCGCCTCGGCATTGGCGAGCCAGCCATGATAGCGGCCGCCGTAGCGCCGCACGGTGCGCTTGGCGGTTTCGTGATAGCGGACCCCCCAGACGTCGAGCGGCATGCCGGCGGCGCGCGCGGGCTGGAAGAGGAACTCGCGCAGCTCCTTGCTGCGTTCGCCCTCGCCCCAATTGCCGATCCAGACGAGGCCGCCGCGCTCGCCCTCCTCGGCTGGCGGGTGGAAGTGCCTGAGGTCGGCGGCCTCGTGCCAGCCGAAGACCCGGTCTCCCCAGCCCCAGCCGCGATAGACCTCGGCCAGGGCCTCGCCGAACGCGAGCACCCCGTCGTAGCGGGAGAGGTCGTAGGCGCGCATCGACTCCGGCTCGCTCACCGCCCGATGGTGGGTATCGTGGAAGAGGAGGAGAAAGCGGCCGTTCAGCCGGCCGAGGCGGGCGACGAGATCGTGATCGTTCCACTCGTGGACGATGACGACGTCGGCGCCGTCCACCATCTCCTCGAGGTCGCCGTCGGGTGCGTAGACGGTGGAGCTCAGCTCCGGATAATGATCGCGCCAGGCCTTGAGGCCCTCCTCGCCATGATCCTCGAGCAGGTTGGCGAGGCTCCACGCCCCTTCCGGCTCGAACGCCTTCACCTCATGGCCCTTCGCGATCAGCTCGCGCAGGACTCCGCGGAGGAAATGGGCGTTGCCGTGGTTCCAGCAGGAGGCGAGGCTGTGGGTGAAGTAGACGAACTTCACGCCGCCGCCCCCAGCGACATCCGCGCCGCCGCCAGCACCGGCCCGCGCACGGCGGGAAGCAGCTCCCGGTAGAGGCTCGCCATCTGGGCCGCCATGGCGTCGGGCGTATAGCGGGCGGCCCGTTCCTTCGCCGCGCGGCCAAGCACCGCCCGCTCGAAATCGTCGCCGACGAGATCGCCCACCGCCCGTGCGAACCCCTCCTGATCGCGCGGATCGACGAAGATCGCGACTTCGTCCCAAAGCTCGCGGAAGGTCGGGATGTCGGACAGCACGAGGGGGCAGCCCGCCGACGCCGCTTCGAGGACGGCGAGCCCGAACGGCTCGTAGAAGGCCGCGGAGACGAAGACCGGGCGGGCGGAGAGCCAGCGGCCCAGCTCCTCCTCGTCCAGATTGCCGAGGCAGTGAATGTTGTCGAACATCACCTGGGCGCCGTTCGGGCCGGTGAGCGGGCCGGCCGCCCGGACCGGAACGCCGATCCTGCCGGCGGCGGCGTCGAGCGTGCCGAGGTTCTTGCCCTGATCCCACAGCCGCCCGGCGGTGAACACGAAATCGTGCGGGGCCCCGACCGGCAGAGTCAGCGGCGACCGCCCGTTATGGACGGTGCGGGGCGCCTGCTTGAGCCCGTAACGGCGCTTCACCGCCTCGCCGAACGCAGCGGTGGGGGTGGCCACGGCGGCGGCGGCGCGAAGGCCCCTGGCGACCAGGTCGGTGCGCCAGGCGAAGTCGGCGGGGAGCTCGGTGCCTTGCACCGCTTCCCACCAGGTCGCGACGCAGCTGTGATGGACGGCCACGATCGGCCGGCCGAAATCCGCCAGCGCGGCGAGGGCGGGCGTGTTCAGCTGGACGAGATCCGCGCCGGCCTCCGCCGCGAGTTCGGCGATCGCCTCGGCCGCGCGGATCAGCGCTTCTTCGTCTTCGGCGAGCCAGTCGAGGGCGAGGCCGGTGTCCTCGAGGCGAAGGCCGGGAATCTGGGTGGCCGCCTTGATCTGCTCGGCGGTCGCGGCGGGGCCCATCAAAGCGAGCACGGTTTCGTGCCCGAGGCGGGAGAGACCGCGGGCAAGGTCGAGGCTGTACTGCCACACCCCGCCCACCGCGTCGGCCGTGATCAGGACCCGCATCTTCACAAGCCCCTTCCCGCGACGGACGGCATAGGGTGGGCTTCGCTCTCCTCCCGGCCGGGATCGCTTCGAGCGGACGAGGAACGACGGGATTCGCGCAGCCACTCCAGCAGGTTCGCGACGCCCTGCTTCCACGGCACCGCCGGCGAAAGGGAGAGGGCTTGGGTTATGGCTCGGGTGTCGGCGACGAAGTATCGCTGATCGCCCGCGCGCCAGTCGGCGAACTCCACCTCGACCTCGCGGCCGAGCAGGCCGGAAATATGGGCGAGCAGCTCCCGCAGGGACACGGCGTTGGCCGGGCCACCGCCGAGGTTGAAGGCGCGTCCCGCGATCCGGTCGACCCGTTCCCAGGCCTTGAGATAGGCCTCGACGGCGTTCGAGACGTCGAGGATGTCGCGAACCTGGCAGCCGTCGCCGTAGAGGGTGATCGGCCTGCCCTCCAGAGCGCGGATGAGGAAGTGGGCGACCCAGCCCTGGTCCTCAGTCCCCATCTGGCGGACCCCGTAGATGCAGCTCATCCGGACGACGGCGGTGCGCATCCCGAAGCTTCGGGCGTAGTCGAGGACATATTGATCGGCGGCGCCCTTGGAGCAGCCGTAAGGCGTGTGGAAATCGAGCGGGCGCTGCTCGCCGATGCCGGAGCCGGCGACGGCCGGATCGACGGCGACATATTTGCCGTCCTCGAGCCGGAACTCGAGGTCGGCGAGGTCGCCATAGACCTTGTTGGTCGAAGCGAAGATCACCGGCGTTCCGGCGCCGCTCAGCCGAACCGCGTCGAGCAGGTTCAACGTGCCGCGGATGTTGATCTCGAAATCGTCGCGCGGATCGACCATCGAGGTGGTGACGGCGACCTGGGCGGCCATGTGATAGACGGCCTGGGCCTCCCGCGCGGCGCGGGCGAGCTCGTCCTCGTCGCGGATGTCGGCGACGACGGGCACGATCGCATCGCCGTGCCGCTCCTTCAGCCAGGCGAGGTTGCCCTCGACGCCGGGGCGGGAGAGCGAATCGTAGACCAGCACCTCATGGCCGCGCTCGGCCAGCGCGTTGGCGATGTTGCAGCCGATGAAGCCGGCGCCGCCGGTGACGAGGACGGGGCGGGAGTCTGAGGTGCTCATTCAAATCCTCCCCTCGATCTCGAGGGGAGGGGGACCAGGCGAAGCCTGGTGGAGGGGCCCTCCGGCCGAAGAAGCCCCTCCACCGCACTTCGTGCGGTCCCCCTCCCCTGCAAATGCAGGGGAGGACTAGGTGCGGTCGGCCCCCTCACGCGACCAGCCCCCTCGCCTCTAGCTCGGCGCGGGCTTCGTCGACGCGGTCGTCGGCCGTCTGGAGCGCCACCCACTCCGCGAGCTCGGCAAGACCTTCGCCGAAATCCTGGCCGGCGCGGAAGCCGAGCTTCTCCGCCGCCTTCGATCCGTCGCAGAAGCAGTGGCGGATGTCACCGATTCGGGACTTGCCGACCGTCTGGGGCGCGATCTCGCCGCGCCCCATGGCCCTGGCGAGCTCCCGAGCGACCTCGGTGACCGAACGGTCGTGGCCGGAGCCGATGTTGAACACCTCGCCCGCCGCCTGCGGCAGTTCGAGCGCGTCCGCGAAGGCGCGGGCGACGTCCCCGACATAGACGAAGTCGCGCCGCTGCTCGCCGTCCTCGAAGATCATCGGCGGCTGGCCGTTCAGAAGCCGGGAGGCGAAGATGGCAAGGACTCCGGTATAGGGGTTGGAGAGCGCCTGCCCCGGGCCGTAGACGTTGAACAGCCGAAGGCAGACGCCCTCCATCCCATAGGCCTGGGACATGATCAGCGTGGTTCGCTCCTGCACATATTTGCCGAGCGCGTAGATGGAGGCGAGATCGGGGCGCTTCCATTCCGGAGTGGCCACCGGGGTCAGCGGCCGTCCCTGGGCGTCGGTGGGATCCCAGCTCTGCTCCTCGCCGGTCCTCGGCGCGCGCTTCGCTTCCTCGACGAGCGCTCCGTCGGCATCGCGGTACAGGCCTTCGCCGTAAATGCTCATCGACGAAGCGGTGACGACCCGGCGGACGGGCTGCTCGATCAGCTTCTCGAAGAGGACGGCGGTGCCGACGTCGTTGACCGAAGTGTAGCGCTCCACCGCGTACATGGACTGGCCCACTCCGACCTCGGCGGCGAGGTGGACGATGCTGTCTATGCCATTGAGCGCCCGCGCCACCGCGTCGCCGTTGCGGACGTCGGCGCGGATCAGCTCGACCTCTTGCGGGAGATCTTCCGGACGTTCACGGTTTCCGTGGACCTGCTCGATCAAACTGTCGAGAATCCGCACTTCGTGTCCGCGACTGAGAAGCTCCCGTGTCACCGCGCGCCCGATAAAGCCTGCGCCCCCCGTAATCAAAACCCGTTCCCTCAACCCCTTTTTCCTTTCTTCTCGGCGCAGAACCCGTTCGGCGAGCTAAGGACAATTAGCTTCCGGTAAAGATATTCTATGGATTAATGCAAGTAGACGACAGTAAATTTCAAGGACATGTCGATCAAGTCAAGTCCTATATCCTAGGTCAATAACATGGATTAAAGTACAAGCAGCATCTTCTACATCAACCCTTCTGCGCGAGACATTGTTCCGGAACAATATCGTTCCGCTGCCGCACCGAGCGCGGAACAACTGCCGGTCCTTGCCGGTTGGGCGGGCCGATGAGGGTTTCCCCGGAAGCAGTGCGGTCGACTTGCCTCCCTGCGCGCGCAGCGCGTGGGGAGGGGGACCACCCGAAGTGTGGTGGAGGGGTAGATGACCGGAAGCGGGAGGCAACTGGCGAAATCTTCCGGCTCCCGCGCCATCTACCCCTCCACCATGCTTCGCATGGTCCCCCTCCCCATCTTCCGATGGGGAGGATCACTTGACCGCGACCCTGCTCCTCGTCCGGCACGCCGCGCATGTGGAGCTCGGCCGGATCCTGTCCGGCCGCCGGCGCGACGTCGCGCTCAGCGTGGAGGGGCTGGAGCAGGCCGAGATCGTCGCGGACCTGCTTGCGGTCGAGCCGGTCGCCGCGGTCTATTCGAGCCCGCGCGAGCGCGCTTATTATACCGCCCGCCAGATCGCCGAGGCGCATGAGCTCAAGGTGCAGATATCGGATTCGCTCGACGAGGTCGATTTCGGCCTCTGGACGGGGCGCAGCTTCGACGATCTGGAGGGCGATCCGGACTGGAGCGAGTGGAACGAGGCCCGCGGCACCGCCCGCCCGCCGGGAGGCGAGAGCATGGCCGAAGCGGTGGTCCGGGCGACCGAGGCTCTCCAGGCCATAGCCGCCGACCATCCCGGCGCCTGCGTCGCCTGCGTCAGCCATTGCGACATCATCCGCGGAGTCATCGCCCACTATCTCGGGCTGCCGCTCGACAATCTGCTTCGCTTCGACGCCGACCCCGCCTCCGTTTCGCGAGTGGCCCTGGGCAGCTGGGGAGCGCGCATCCTGACCGTCAACGAAAGGCTCTACCAATGAACCTTGCAGCCCGAACGATCAGTCCGGAAACCCGAGCGATCGAGGAAAGGGTGAAGGCGCTCGGCCCCTGGTTCCACAATCTGGACCTGCGCGGAGTGGCGACCGCCCCCGACCATTTCCTCGGCGACTATCCCAATCTGAAGTTCAAGCGCTTCGCGCCGCACCTGCCCGAAGACCTGGCGGGGCGCACGGTGCTCGACATCGGCTGCAACGCCGGCTTCTATTCGATGGAGATGAAGCGGCGCGGCGCCGGCCGGGTGGTTGGGGTCGATTCCGACGAGCGCTATCTCGCGCAGGCGCGCTTCGCCGCCGAGACGCTGGGCTACGACAATATCGAGTTCCGCCAGCTTTCGGTCTACGACGTCGCGGCGCTGGGAGAGCGGTTCGACGTCGTCATCTTCATGGGCGTCCTCTATCATTTGAGGCACCCCCTCCTCGCGCTCGACCTCATCCACGAGCATGTCGCGGGCGACCTCATGATCTTCCAGTCGATGCAGCGCGGCTCCGCCGGCGTCCTGCCGCTGGAGGAGGATTATCCGTTCGAGGAGACGGAGATCTTCCACGAGAGCGGCTATCCGAAGCTTCACTTCGTCGAGCGCGAATATGCCCATGACTGGACCAACTGGTGGGTTCCCAACCGGTCCTGCGCCGAGGCGATGCTCCGGGCGAGCGGCTTCGCGATCGAGACCCGCGCCGAGGACGAGGTCTACATTTGCCGGAGGACCGAAATGCCCTATCAGGAGCGCGGCACCGGTGCGGTCTATCCGCGGAAAGGGTGAGACTTGGCCATCGAAGCCGCGATGATCTGGAACGAGCCCAACAACAAGTCGCATTGGGACCCCGAGATCGACCCCGAATGGACGATGTTCGGCCGCCTCGTCACCGAGGCCGGCAAGGCGATCGCGTCGGTCAATCCGGCGGTGAAGCGCGTGCTCGGCGGGATTTCACCGATCGACCCCTTCTTCATCGGGCGGCTCGAAGGTTATGGGGTGCTGGACCATATCGATGCGATCGGGGTCCACGGCTTCCCCCTCGACTGGAACCTGTGGCCGATCCACGCCTGGCCCGACAAGGTCGCCGAGATCGAGGCGGCCGCGCCCAATCACGAGATATGGGCGACCGAGGTCGGGGTCGGCAGCTTCGGCGCGGAGGAGGTCCAGGTGTTCGGAATCGACCGGACCGCGGAGCTCCTGCTCGGCCGGGTTCCCCGGCTCTTCTGGTATTCCCTGTTCGACCTGCCCCAGCATTGGGGCGCGACGACTCGGCACAAGGAGGCGGAGGGCTCATCCTATTATCGCCATTTCTACATGGGCTTAATTCGCGAGGACGGCACTCCGAAGCTTGCCTTGGAGCATTTTGCGCGGCACACGCCCGCCATGGGCATCATGCAATGGTTCCACTTCGAAGATCCGCGCCTGGACGACGCCGTCCGGTGGCTGCGGCGTCTCGGCGTGACGCACCTGCGGACGGGCCTCAGCTGGGCGGACAGCTACCGTCCGGGCTGGGAAGCCTGGTTCGACCGCCAGATGGAGGCGCTCGAGGAGTTCGAGACCACCGTCACGTTCTGCTTCACGCCCGAATCGGAGGGGATCGCGCCCCACCACACCAGCCCGCCGAAGGATCCCATGTATTTCGCTGATTTCTGCGCCCGAATGATCGAGCGCTACGCCCCGGCCGCTCCGGCCCGCCAGACGGCGGCCGCCCGATGAGCCTCCACGACCCCAAGGCGATCAACATCGCCATCATCGGCGTCGGCAATTGCGCGAGCTCGCTCGTGCAGGGACTCGCGCATTACCAGAATGGCGGCGCCAACGACCAGATCGGCCTGATGCACTGGGATCTGGGCGGCTACCGGCCCAAGGACATCAAGATCGTCGCGGCCTGGGACATCGACCGCCGCAAGGTCGGCAAGGACGTGGCCGGAGCGATCTTCGAGAAGCCCAATTGCACCGCCGTCTTCTGCGACCATGTGCCGGAGAGCGGAGTGACGGTCGAGATGGGCAGGACCCTCGACGGCTATTCCGAGCATATGGCGGAATGGCCGGACGACCGCACCTTCCTGCCTGCCGCCGGAGCCCAGCCGGACAAGGCGGACGTGGTCCGCAGGCTCAAGGAGACCCAGACCGACGTCCTCCTCAACTACCTTCCGGTCGGAAGCCAGGAGGCGACCGAATTCTACGCCGAATGCGCGCTCGAGGCGGGGGTCGCGTTCGTCAACAACATACCGGTCTTCATCGCCTCCAACGCCGACTGGGCGGAGCGCTTCCGGGCCGCCGGCGTGCCCATCATCGGCGACGACATCAAGGCGCAGCTCGGAGCGACCATCGTCCACCGGGTCCTCACCGACCTGTTCCGCAAGCGCGGGGTGAAGCTGGAGCGGACCTACCAGCTCAACACCGGCGGAAACACCGACTTCCTCAACATGTCCAACCGCAAGCGGCTGGCATCGAAGAAGATCTCGAAGACCGAAGCCGTGCAATCGGTCGCCGAGCACCGGCTCGACGACGAGAACATCCATGTCGGGCCCTCCGATTACGTGGCCTGGCAGAACGACAACAAGGTCTGCGTCCTGAGGATGGAAGGCTCGATGTTCGGCGGCGTGCCCATGAACCTCGAGCTCAGGCTCTCGGTCGAGGACAGCCCCAATTCGGCCGGAGTGGCGATCGACATGATCCGCTGCGCCAAGATCGCCAAGGACCGCGGCCTCGCCGGCCCCATCCACCCCGCGGCGGCCTATTTCTGCAAGCACCCGCCGGTGCAGACGACCGACGACGAGGCGCACGAGGCGCTGGAGCGGTTCATTCGCGGATAAATCCTCCCCGAGCTCGCTCGGGGAGGGGGACCGCCCGAAGGGTGGTGGAGGGGCAATCGGCGCAGGCCTTCCCGTCGCGCGCCTCACCTTGGTTGCCGTGCTACCCCTCCACCATGCTTCGCATGGTCCCCCTCCCCCAGCGAGCTGGGGGAGGATCTAAGAAGCCCCCGACGACGAGGCGCACCAGCGCCGGAGCGGTTCATCAGGAGGTGAAATCCTCCCCGAGCTCGCTCGGGGAGGGGGACCGCCCGAAGGGTGGTGGAGGGGCAATCGGCGCAGGCCTTCCCGTCGCGCGCCTCACCTTGGTTGCCGTGCCAGCTGCCCCTCCACCATGCTTCGCATGGTCCCCCTCCCCCAGCGAGCTGGGGGAGGATCTAAGAAGCCCCCGCGTACCGCCCGTCCACATAAAGCAGCGGGTCCACATCCGCCCGCACCGTCACTTCCTCCACCTCGCCGATGAAGATCGAGTGGGTGCCGTGGGTGAAGTGCCGGATCCGGCGGCACAATATCGCGGCCTGGGCGTCGGCGAGGCGGGGCGGGCGGTCGCAATCGATCAGCCAGCCCGAGGCGAAGCGGAGGGCCAGGCGGCTCCTGTCCGCGAACATCTGCGCGATGTCCTCCTGGCTTCGGTGGAGCACGTTGACGCAGAAATGGGAGACGTCCTCCATCGGGCTGTGGAGGGAGGCGGTGCGGTTGATGCAGATGAGCAGGCTGGGCGGGTCCAGCGACAGCGACGACATGGCGGTGGC
>DASVTN010000153.1:0-4427 GCA_036387555.1 Allosphingosinicella sp.
TGATGTTCTTGCGGCGATAGCCGTCGATGGCGTGGGCGTTCACCTCCGGCACGATCAGCGGCACGTCCGGGTCCATCCGGTAGAGCGAGCTGTTGTCGATGACGGTGCAGCCGGCGGCGGCGGCGCGGGGCGCATATTCCCTCGACACCGCCGAGCCGGCGGCGAAGAGCGCCATGTCCCAGCCGGCGAAATCGAAATGCTCGATGTTGCGGACCTTGAGCTCGGTGCCGCTGTCGCCGAAATCGATGAGGTCGCCGGTCGAGCGCGGCGAGGCGACGGCGGCGACCTCGTCGAGCGGGAATTCGCGCTCGGCGAGGATGTTCAGCATCTCGCGCCCGACATTGCCGGTCGCACCGACGACGACCACCCGATAACCCATGAGATCACTCCTGAAGGAAGAAGCCTCAGTTAGGCATCCCGCCCAGCTTTACAATGAAGATGTCCGCCATGCCTTCCGCCTGGCCCGGCCGCGGACGCGTGCTTGCGAAGCGCAGGGTGCCGCCGTCGCGGCCGAGGCTCGGAGTGAAGTTGAACGGGCCGATGTTGACGCTGTCGGGGAGCGCTTCCGGCTCCGACCAGCCGGCGCGGGTGCGGCGGGCGGTGTGGAGGATCCCGCGGGCGCCCACCATCCGCCAGAACAGGGCGCGGCCGCCGTCGGCGCTGAGGGTGAAGTCGCTTTCGCTCGCCGCCGTGTTGAACGGGCCCTGGAGGGGTTCCGGGGCGCCGAAGCCGTCCGGGCCTTCGGGCGCCGCGTAGATGTCGAGCCCGCCTTTGCCGCCTTTGCGGACGGCGCTGAAATAGAGGATGCCGCCATGGAGTTCCGGCCCGAGCTCCGGGCCCGGGCCGTTGACCGCGGGGCCGAGAGGCTCCGGCACCGACCATAGCCCGCCGCGGACTCGGCGGGCGCGCCAGAGATCGAGGTCCTTTCGGGCGGGGCCGCCGTCGCTCGCCCGGTTGGAGGCGAAGTAGAGCGTGTTGCCGTCCGGGGTCAGCCAGGGATCGGTGTCGCTGTGGCGGGCGTCGGAGAACCAGATCGGCTTCGGATCCGACCAGCGGCCGCGGTGCTTTTCGGCGACGTGGATCTTCGCATTGGCGAAGTCCGCCTCGGAACGGGCGAAGACCAGCAGGCTCTCGCGCCGGTCGTAGCTGAGGTTGTAGTCGTTCTGCGGCGATGAGAATTCCGCCACCATCTGGGCGGGACCCGCCACGCCCGCCGCGGCCAGGGCCGCGAGCCACTGCCAAATCGCCATTCGTTCCCCCCGTTGCCAGCTTCGAGACGTCTGTTATCAGGAGCGCCGGACGTCGCAAGGGAGAGCAATGAAACGCGCCGGACTGATCGTTGCGGCGCTGCTGCTGGCGCTGCTCGCATTGATGGGCGCGAAGAGCGCGTGGGTGCCGATCCCCGCGCCGGCGGCCGCCGGCGCGGCCGGCGGCGGCTTCGATACCGCCCGCGCCCTGAAGCGGCTGGAGCGGGTGCTTGGCGACCAGCGGCCGCATCCGGTCGACAGCGCCGCCAGCGACGGCGTTCGCGACCGGCTGATGGCCGAGCTGCGGGCGCTCGGCCTCGCGCCGCGGATCGCCGACAGCTTCACCTGCAACGGCTCGGACAAGTCGCAGACCGTCTCCTGCGCCCGGGTCCGCAACGTCGTCGCGACGCTCGGCCCGGCGCGGGGGCGGCATGTGCTGCTCGTCTCCCATTACGATTCGACCCCGACCGGCCCGGGAGCGGCCGACGACGGCATCGGCGTCGCCTCCATGCTCCAAGTCGCCGCCCTGCTGAAGGACCGGCCGCTCGATCGGCCGGTGAGCCTTTTGTTCAACGAGGGCGAGGAGACCGGCCTGATCGGCGCCCGCGCCTTCCTCGACAAGGACCCGCTCGCCGCGAGGGTCGACAGCCTGATCAACCTCGAATCGCGCGGCACGACCGGCCCCGCGATCATGTTCGAGACGAGCCGCCCCAACGGGCGCGCCCTTCGCCACTACGAGCGCTCGGTGGAGCGGCCGGCCGCCAATTCGCTCACCACGGATTTTTCCCGGCTGATCCCGAACCAGACCGACGTCGCGGTTCTCAAGGAGCGGCCCTGGACGATCCTCAACTTCGCGATCATCGGCAACGAGACCCGCTATCACAGCCCGGACGACACGCTCGCGGCGCTGGATCCGCGCAGCCTTCGGCACATGGGCGAGCAGGCCCTTCAGGTGACGGCCGACCTGGCCGGCGGAGGCTCGGCCGCGGCCGGCGGGACTCTGATCTACGGCGACGTCCTCGGGATCGGGCTCGTCACCCTGCCCCTGTGGTTCGGGCTGGCGCTGCTCGCGGCGCTGCTGGCCGGCTTCGCGTGGCTGGCCTGGTCGCGGCGCGGCGGACTTGGCCGGGGCGCCGCCGCGGTCGTGCTGGCAATGGCCGACGCCGCCCTCACCGCCTTTCTCCTCCACTGGCTGGTCGGCTGGATCCGTCCGGGCGAATATTGGCGCGCCCATCCCGAATGGATCTCGCTGGCGATCGACGCCACCGCCATGGCGTCGGCGGCCGTCACCCTCCTCTGGATCGCTCGGCCCGTGGCCCGCGACCGGCTTCGCTTGGCTTACTGGCTGGTCTTCCTGATCCTCGGCGCTGCGATCTGCCTGGTGGCGCCGGGAGCGGCGATCTACTTCCTGCTGCCGCCGCTGCTCGCGGGGCTCGGCCTGCTGTGGCCGCGGATCGAGCGGTTCGCGACCGCCCTCGCCCTTCTCACCCTCGCCGTCCACTGGCTGCCGCTCCTCCACCTCAGCCAGGTGCTTCTCGACTTCGACGCCGGCTGGATCTTCGCGCCGGTGTCGGTGCTGATCCTGTTCCCCTTCCTGATCGAGCTGAAGCCGGTGCTGGCGAGGCTGGGCCGGGGGCGGGTCACCGCCGTGATGGCCACGCTGGCGGCGGCCGCGTGGCTTCCGGCGGCGGCCGCGCCCGCTTATTCGGTCGAGCGCAAGCAGCGGCTGAGCCTCGAATATGTCTGGGACGAGGCCAGTGGGAAAGCGCGCTGGATGGCCTATCACGACCGCGGCCCACTGCCCGCCCCATTGAAGGCCGCGGGGGCGGTGGAGCGCAAGGTGAAGGTGCCCTGGTCGAGCTACAAAAGGTGGGCGGTGGCTGCGCGCGGGCCGGCCGTGCCACCGCCGGCGCTGGAAGGGCTTACCACCCGGGCCGAGGGCGGCAACCGCTTGATCTCCTTCCGGCTTCGCCCGCGGGGATCGGACGTGGTCCGGCTCGTTGGGCCCGAGGGCGCCCGGTTCCTGGCGGTGAGGGCCGGCGGCGCGTTCCGGCGCTTCGGCACGGACGATCCCGGGGAAGGCCCGGTTCTGCGCTGCCACGGGCGCAGCTGCGAGGGGCTGGAAGTGACCCTGCTGGTCGCCGGCACCGCGCCGCTCGAAGCGACGATCGTGGGCACGCGCAGCGGACTTCCGCCGGAGGGGGCGGCGCTGGTGCGGGGGCGGCCGAGGACGGCCCAGCCGCAATATGTGCCGGACACTACGGTGGCGGTCGGCAGGGTGCGGCTTTAGAGCATCGTGCGCTGAATCCGCACCGCCTCGTCATGCCGGACTTGATCCGGCATCCACCTTACCTGCCGCGACGGCCAGGAAGAAGGTGGATCCCGGGTCAAGCCCGGGATGACGATGCGAATTTAGCGTCCACGCTCTAGCTTCCCCTATTCCTCCCCGAGCTTGCTCAGGGAGGGGGACCGCGCGAAGCGCGGTGGACGGTAATCCGGCCTGGGCTTTGCCCCTCCACCACGACGCTTGGCGCCGCGGTCCCCCTCCCCGAGCTTGCTCGGGAAGGAAACAACAAAAGGGGCCGGATGGCCTCCATGGATCCGTCATTGCGATGAGCGAAAGCGACGAAGCAATCCAGCGGGCCTCGCCGGCCGCACTGGATTGCTTCGCTTCGCTCGCAATGACGGAGCGGATCCGGGGCTCAGCCCTCGGCGGTCTCGGTCTCGGGAGTGGCCGTCTTGGCCGCGGCGGCGGCCGCTTTCTCCGGGCGCGTGTCGCGACGCTCGGCGATTCGGGCGGCCTTGCCGGTGCGGCCGCGCAGATAATAGAGCTTGGCGCGGCGGACGGCGCCGCGGCGGACGACCTCGATCGTCTCGATGTTCGGCGAATAGAGCGGGAAGACCCTCTCGACGCCCTCGCCGAAGCTGATCTTGCGGACGGTGAAGGAGGAGCCGAGGCCGCGGTTGGCGCGGGCGATGCAGACGCCCTCGAAATTCTGGATCCGGGTGCGCTCGCCTTCGACGACCTTGACGCCTACTCGGACGGTGTCGCCGGGGCGGAATTCGGGGATGGGACGGCCCTGGACGGCCTGCTCGATGGCCTCGGCCTCGAGCTGCTGGATGAGGTTCATGTCTAGTCGCTCTCTTCTTCGCGCTGCGCGCCAGAGGGCGGTGGCCTTC
>DASVTN010000154.1:0-2573 GCA_036387555.1 Allosphingosinicella sp.
CTGAGTGACGTTCGCCGTCAGCGTCAGCGCTCCGTACGCGCCCTGCAGCACCAGCGTGTCCCCGCCGTCGCCGCCGTTCACCACATCGCCGCCCGTCAGCGACCCGATGAAGAAGAGGCTGTCGTTGCCGGCGCCGCCGAACACGCTGTCGTCGCCGCCATGATCGAGGCGAAGGACATCGTCGCCGCCGCCGCCCCGGACGACGTCGTTGCCGGCGCCCCCCTGGAGCCGGTCGGAACCGGCGCCGCCTTCCAGGCTGTCGTCGCCGGCGCCGCCGTCCACGAGCCCGCCGATCGTCCCGCTGTTGATCAGGCTGTCGTTGCCGTCGCCGAGCAGGACGTCGCCGGTGATCGTGCCGCTGTTGACGACCTGCTCGACGAAGCTCGCGTCCGGGGTCCCGCCGCCGGTCAGCGGCCTGAGCGTGGGATCGCTGATGACGCTGCCCTCGATCGTGCCGCTGTTGGCGATGGTGGCGAGGAAATCGACATGGGAAGCGGGCGCCGACAGGAAATTGGCCGCTCCGGTGATCCTGATGTCGCCGGCGAAGGCGCCGCGATTGTCGATGGCCGCGAAAGTGTAGGACCCATAGCCGAACTGGCCGACCGGATAGACGTCGATCCGAAGCTCGCCGACGCTCTGCCCGGTATTGAGCAACGTCAGTCCGCCCCAGGCCTCGTAGCCGCCCCTGATGTAGCCGGAATTGACGATCCGCGAGAGATAGATTTCGGATTGGATCGTCCCGTGGATGGTCCCGCTATTCTGGAGATCGACGAGTCCGGCGGCGATCGAGGCATAGCGGCCGTCGATCAGGCCGGCGTTGACGACATGGGCATGGGAGTTGGGGGCGGCGATGGCGATCGAGATGACGCTGTTCCCCGCCAGGATGAGTCCGGTCGCACCGTTGGTGACGGTGACGGAGGAGCCGGAATCGATCGCATTGGCTTCCCTCGACCAGATCGTCCCGTCGTTGATCACGCGCAGCCCGTCGCCCCCGCGGACGTTCGGCAGCTGCACCGTTCCGATGGCGTCGTCGATTCCGGCGATCGTCGCTCCCGCCCGGTTCTCCACCGTGGCATTGTAGACGAACAGCGCGATCGCGCCGGTCTCTGCCGACCGGTAGCCGTAAGGGCCCTGCACACTGTGCGGAACGGCGGTTCCGAAGATGTTGCCTTCGTTGATGAAGACGCTTTCCTCGCCCCGAATCTCGACGGCGTAGAAATCGTAGCGGTCGACGCTGTTGACATGGGTCTCGCCGCCGGCGGTCAGCACCAGGCCGTTGCGGTCGATCCGGGTGTCGATCTCCTGGTCGGTGAAGCGAAGCACCGAAATCCCGCTGATCGTGTCGCTGCCCTCGTCGCCGTCCGCGGAGTCGAGGTCGGTGACCGAGCCGGCGCCCCCCGCGATGTCGATCTCGAAGCCGGACAGGAATCCCGAGAAGACCGCGACGTCGCCCTCGTCCCCGCCGCCGGCCAGCTGGTCGTCGCCGAGCCCTCCGGCGAGGTGGTCCGCGCCGGCGCCGCCGATCAGCTCGTCATTGCCGCCGCCGCCGACGAGCCGGTCCTGATCCTCGCCGCCGTCGAGCCGGTCGCCGGCGCTGCCGCCGCTGAGCTGATCGTCGCCCGCCTCGCCGAAATAAGTGAGCGCGACCGTCCCCTGAAACTGGCCGAGGAAATCATCACCCTCGCCGCCGAAGACCTGGCCGACCGCGGACCCGCGGTTGTTCTGGAAGTAATCGTGGCCGCCGCCGAGCAGCACGTTGCCGCTGATCGTCCCGCCGTTGTTGATTATCTCGTCCCGGAAGTCGGATCCCTGGATGGCGATCGTTGCGCCGGCCGTCACCCTGCTCCCGCTGTCGAGCCGGAAATAATTGCCGGAACCGGTGATGAGGACGGCCGGGCCCGCGCCGGTGCTGGAAAGGCTGCCGAGCAGGACGACGTAAGCGGCGCTGCCGCTGATCAGCAGCGCCGGGTCTCCGGTCAAATTCTCGTAGATATAGTGGCTGGAACCCCCGGCGATCACCCGCGTGCTCATGTCGACCTCTCTCCCGCCGCTCACCCTCGGCGAGCGCTCCCGAAACGAATGAAAAACCAATAACTTGATAATGGCGGCGGCGCAATCGAGCCGCGCCCACCGCCCCCATTTCCACCCCGCTCGCGCCCCCAATCGCGGTCTTCCCGTCATCCCGGCGCCGCCCGTCATTCCGGCGAAGGCCGGGATCCATGAACACCGCGGTGCGAGGTTCGGCACCGCCCGTGTCCATGGATTCCGGCCTCCGCCGGAATGACGGATCAGAGCAGGAAGTCGCTCGCGCTCAGCGGCGTCGGCCCCTGCAGCGACAGCGCGATGACCAGATCCGCCGCCCCGTCGCCATTGGTGTCGCCTTCGACGAACCAGGTGCCGCCCTGCTCATAGGCGCGCAGCTGTCCCGCCGAGCCGGTGAAGGCATTGGAGCCGATCCAGCTGAACGCCTGGTTTCCCGCCGCCAAAGTGTCGGCATCGATCCTGCCGAGGTCGATCCGGTCGCTGCCGGCGGCGAAGTCGAGGATCTGGTCCATCGAGGACGCGGTGGATTC
>DASVTN010000155.1:0-17093 GCA_036387555.1 Allosphingosinicella sp.
AGCGCCAGGTGGCGATCTTGAGCCGGGTCTTCTTGCGCAGCTTGAGGCCGGTCCAGATGCTCCTTTCCGGCTCGCCTTCGACCCAGTCGCCGACCGTATAGGTGCCGTGCCCCTGGTCGACGACGAAGCCGCGCTCCATCGAGCCCGCGCATTTGGGGCAGCTGGAGGGGCCGGCCATGCTCAGCCCCGGGCCCGCCGCACCGGCCGGCTCAGCGCGGCATCCCGGTCGCCGCGAAGGCGATCTTGAGGATCGCGAAAATGGCGAAGGCGGCGCCTCCCACCGCCGCGAAGGCGAGGAGGAGGAGCGTGAGGAACTTGTTGCCCTCGTCGTGGACATAATCCTCGACGATCACCTGGAGGCCCATCTTCAGATGCCAGAAGGTGGCGGCGACGAGGAGCAGCATCGGCACCGCGGCGAGCGGATCGCGAAGCCATTCGGTCACTCCGCGATGGTCGAGCGAGGGCAGGCGCAGCAGCGAGACGATCAGCCAGACGAAGAGCAGGAGCACCGCAACCGACGACAGCCGCTCGTGCCACCAATGCTCCGCCCCCTCGCGGGCCGAGCCGGTGCCGCGCACCTTGCCGAGCGCGGTGCGGGTGACGGGATCGGTGGCCGGGCTCGCCCCGGGCTCGCCGCTCTGCGAAGTTTCCATGGTCATGCCGCCTTCACCATCACGATGTAGAGCCAGAGCGCCGCGGTGAGCAGGATCGATCCCGCCAGAGTCAGGGTCGCCCAGAATTTGTTGCGCTCGATCTCGAAGCCGGCGCCGATGTCCATGACGAGGTGGCGAAGGCCCGACAGCGTGTGCTGGAAGAAGGCCCAGGTCAGCCCCACGCCGATGACGATGCCGATCCACGAGGTCGCCCAATCGGTGAAGCTTTCATAGGCCTCCTCGCCCGAAGCGGCGGCGACCAGCCACCACACCAGCGCCGCCGCGCCGACGGTGGCGAGCCCCGCCCCGGTGATCCGGTGAAGGATCGAGACCAGCATGTGCGGCCCCCATTTGTAGACGGTGAGATGCGGCGACAGCGGCCGGTTCGGGTTGCGCGTCATGGAGAGCCTTCCTGTTCGGTGGGGCTTTTAGGGGGAATGCGGGGGGATGCAAGGGTGGGCGGCGCTGTGGAGGCGGCGTGGAGATCGGCTTTTGGGATGAGCCTGCGGCCGCGGTAGATGCGCTGGCCTGCGAAACGTGGTGCTGGGTCGTATTGATATGAGGCTTCGGCCAGCCTGGACGATGTCGCTCGTGGAGCCGGGCCGGGTGTTCGCGCCTCAGCAGCTGCCGGCGTTGTTCGCGGCGGTCGCGGCGGTCCAGCTGCTGGTCGTCTACGCGACGGCGGCCGCCTCGCCCGCGGGCGCGGTCGCGGGCGTTCGGACGGAGGGGCAGAGGCTTTCGCTGCGGCTGGTCGACGAGCGCCTGGTGCCGGTCGGAAGGACCTTCTCGGCGGCGGCGAGGGCCCGGTTCGCCCGTGGCCGCGACTTCGGCCCGCCCGGCCGGGCCCCGGCCGCCGGCGAAGGGCGCTCGACCGCGGGCGGCGCCTAGAGCCTGATCGGCTTTGGCTGAACCGTTGGTCCTTTAGGGGGCGGGCTGGAGAAGCGGCACACTTTTCCAACTCATTCCGAACCTGGTCCGGAATCCATGAACAGCGTCTTCGCTCCACTTGGACCGGCCGTGTTCATGGATCCCGGCCTGCGCCGGGATGACGGGATGTTTCAGCCCAAGGCGCTCCAGGGTGCGTCCTGTTCGCACGGAAGCGCCCCGCCGCGTCATGCCGGACTTGATCCGGCATCCACTTTTCCCTTCCGGCAGCGACGAGAAGAAGGTGGGCCCCGGATCAAGTCCGGGGTGACGATTCCCGGTCGAGAGGACGGACGCTAGCGGCGCTCGTGCGGCGGGCTCAGGCGGCTACCGACTCGAGGGCGGCTCGAATCCGGGCCATGTCCCGGGAGAAGCCGGCGCGCAGGGCCTCGCCGCCGAGGGCGGCGCGGTCGACGACCATCGGCATGGAGAGGCCGATGCGAAGGGTCGCGCCCCAGCTCCCATCGGGCAGCTTCACGCATTTGACCGGCTGGCCGAGGCGGACTTCGTGGGCGAGCAGCGCCTTGTGCCAGCGGGTCGAGTCCTCGAAGGTCGAGCCGCCGGAGAATTCGCCGAGATCGAGGGTCGAGAGGGTGCGCATCTCGATCGGGTGGGTGTCGGCCGTCTCCTTCTCGCCCGGCGGATAGGGGGCGACCCGGTGGGCGGGGGTCTGCTCAATCAGCCCGTCGCGGACGGACTGGTGGAAGGCGAGGATGACCCGGGTGACGTCCTCGACGGCGAGGCGCTGGAAGCGCTCGAGCTCAAAGATCGAGGCTTCGAGGCGAAGGAGAAGGCCGGGATTGGCGCTGTCCTCGAGCGCGCCCGCGCCGGGCCAGCCTTCGGGCCATTCCCCTCGGCGGAAGATGGTGGCGAGGCCGGCGGCGAGCGGGCGGGCGGCGGCGCGCAGGCGGCGGGGGACGAGGGCGAAGCCGCTGAACGGGGGGCCGCCCATGAATTTCGAGCCGGTGACGAAGACGATCGCTTCCCTCGCCAGATAATCGGCGATGGCGGGGCTGGTGATCCGCGCCTGGCAGGCGTCCACCACAAAAGTGACGGAATCGCCATTTTTTGCAACTAATCGGTCGATGTCCGCCAGGGACGGCAGGATCAGGCCCGTCTTAGAGCCGTGGACGACGTGGACGAGAACATGGCGGCCCGCCGCCTGCGCTTCGGCGATGGCAAGCTCCATCCGGCCCGCGATCTGCGCCGAAGGCCGGGCCCGACCATGACCGTCGCGGACCGGAACGTCGATCAGCTCGACCCGGGTCTCGCCGAGGCCGGGAACCGGGTCGCCCGGCGCGCAGGCGAGGCCGAGCGCCGTCTCGCGCGCGAAATAGCGGCCGAAGGCGGAATGGATGCAGCCGCTGCCCACCTCGTCGGCGCCGAGCAGGATGTTGTGGGTGCCGCCTTCGCCCCGGCCGGCGGCGCAGGCCAGAGCGACATATTCGAGATCGGTGCCGGAGGGGGCGAAGACGATGTCGACCTCGTCCGCGACGCGATAGGCGCGGCGGATCCGGCCGCGAAGGGCCTCGAGGCGCTCCGAATAGGCCGGGCCCCCGAGGCCGGGGCCGATCGCGAGCGTCTCCAGATGGGCGAAGGCGGCGGCGGAGATGTCGTTGGCGGTCGAGGAGGCGTAGGCGAGGACGGCGCTCGGCCGGGGCGCGCTGTGATAGCGGTTGAGGCCCGTCTCCGGGTCGAGGAGGATTCGCGCGTCGCCGCCGGCGGTCATCAGTCGAATGAGGTCGGAGGCGGTCACCGGTTACGCTCTTGGCCTTCGTCAGCGACGGCCCTATGTCCGCCGCGCCCCTCCCTGAAAGGCCAAGTCCCGCGTGTCAAACATCCGTCCGCTCACCATTCCCGCCGAAGCCAAGGAGCGGCTGCGGATCCTGTTCATCGCCAAGCACGCTTTGTGGGAAGGCGGGCTCCACCCCGAGGACGGCAACCACGCCCTCTACCATGTCGAGGTGCGGGAGATTTTGAAGGGGCTCGGGCTCAACCTCGAGCTCGCGAACCGCTACGAGGCTTTGTTCGACAGGCCGGAGGTGGACTTCGTATTCCCCTTGCTCAACCGCGGCGGCTTCCTCAATTCCGAGATGATGCTGCCCCTGCTGTGCACCCGGCACGCGATCCCCTTCCTCGGCGCGAGCCCGATCCTGAGGGGCATGTCGGACGACAAGCATCTCACCAAGCTGGCGGTGGCCTCGCTCGGAATCCCGACCGCGCCCTGGGCGATCTACCGCCGCGGCGCTCCGGTCGAGCGCTCGCGCTGTCCGGAAGGGCAGCGGCTGGTGATCAAGCCCAACGCCTCCTCGGCGAGCTGGGGCGTGCAGGACGCCCATGACTGGGCCGGGGCCGAGGCGGCGATCGCGAGCATCCATTCGGAAGGCCATGACGCGATCGTCGAGCCCTTCCTCAACGGAAGCGACGTCGAGGTGCCGGTGATCACGGTGGAAGGGGAGCCCGAGATCATGCCGATGATGCTGTTCGAGCAGGCCGACCCCTCGCACCTTCGCACCTATTACGAGAAGCGCGACCTCGTCGACCGGAGCCAGAAATACCAGCTGGTCGAGTTCGACGATCCGGAATGGACCCCGGTGATCGCCGATTACACCCGCCGCATCGCCGAGCAGTTCCGCCCCTTCGACTACGGCCGCTACGAGTTCCGCTTCGACCGCGAGGGCGGCAAGGTCCAGTTCCTCGAGGTAAACCTCAACGCCAATCTGTGGTCGCAGAAGGTCTACGGCCGCTCGGCGGCGCTGGCCGGGCTGAGCCAGGAGCAGCTCATCGAGACGATCCTCGCGGAGAGCCTGAGAAGGCACGGGCTGCTGAGCTGAACTCCTCTCCCCTTTTCGCGGGAGAGGGGGGACCTGCTGCATCTCCCCTCCCTGGAAGGGAGGGGCCGGGGGTGGGTCCGCCGAAGGCGGCCGAAACTCGGACTCCGGAAAAGTCTCGCTTCGCTCGCCTAACCACCCCCAACCCCTCCCTTCCAGGGAAGGGAAACTTCGCGCCGTCATTGTCCCGCGAAAAGCGGGAGAGGGGATTGCATGGGCGTCCGGCCACTCTTAGTTCGGGCGCCAGCAAAGGATTGAGAATGGCCGAGTTCACACTTCCGAAGAACAGCGTCATCAAGGGCAAGGGGCGCGAGTTCGGCGATCCGGCCGGACCGGGGCGCGCCAAGAGGTTCAAGATCTACCGCTACGATCCCGATTCGGGCGAGAACCCGCGCTACGACACGTACGAGCTCAATCTCGACGCCACCGGCCCGATGGTGCTCGACGCGCTCCTGCGGATCAAGAACGACGTCGATCCCACGCTCACCTTCCGCCGCTCCTGCCGCGAGGGGATCTGCGGATCCTGCTCGATGAACATGAACGGCCGCAACGGCCTCGCCTGCACGACCGCGATCGAGGATTATAAAGGCGACATCCGGATCACCCCGCTCCCGCACATGGAGGTGGTCAAGGACCTGGTGCCCGACTTCACCCACTTCTTCGCGCAATATGCCTCGATCGAGCCGTGGCTGAAGACCACGACCCCAGATCCTTCGGGCAAGGAAAGGCTGCAGTCGCCGGAGGACCGGGCCAAGCTCGACGGCCTCTACGAATGCATATTGTGCGCCTGCTGCTCCTCCTCCTGCCCGAGCTATTGGTGGAATTCGGACAAGTTCCTCGGGCCCGCGATCCTCCTCCAGGCCTATCGCTGGCTCGCCGACAGCCGCGACGAGATGACCGGCGAGCGGCTCGACGAGCTCGAGGACCCGTTCCGGCTCTACCGCTGCCACACGATCATGAACTGCGCCAACGTCTGCCCCAAGGGCCTCAACCCAGCCAAGGCGATCGCGGAGACGAAGAAGATGCTGGTGGAGCGCGCGGTCTAGGCTTTCTTCCCTCTCCCGCTTTCGCGGGAGAGGAGGGGCCCGCCGCGCAGCGGTGGGAGGTGAGGGTCTGTACCGTTGAAGAAAGACCCTCACCTCCCAAGCCTTCGGCTTGGGCCCCTCCTCTCCCGTAAGGACGGGAGAGGGGAAGAGGCGCGGCCCGGCTGGAACGAAGGTCCTGCGTCAGACGCGGGGCTGGACGGGTTTCCGTCAACCCGCCGCGCTCATTCCTTTTCCTTGATCGCCTTGACCGCCGTCTTGACGGCCCAGAGCGCGATTCCGAGGATCGGGAGGCCGCCGCTGCATTGCTGGTTGGGGCCGACGGTGGTGCATTTCTCGGCGCTCAGGGCGAGGGCGTCGGCGGGATCGGCCGGCTCCCCGGAGTTGCGCGCCCCGGGCTCGGGCGGGACCGGGAAGGGGAGGCGGTTGGGATCGGGGCCGCGGCGGGCGCAGACGACGATGTCGCCGGCGGCGCGGTCGCAATCGATGCCGAGGCTCGAGCGAAGCGCGGATTGCTGGCGGGCGAGCGCCCCTTCCGCGCTGACCGGCTCCGCGGCGGGAGCGGGAGCGGCGCAGAGCGCGGCCATCGCCGCCATCGCCAAGCTCGACTTTGCCAAGGCCCTACCTTATCGCCGCCGCTTATTTCTCCTGGAGGATGACAGAAAAGATGGTGAGCGCAAGCCAGGTTCTCGACCGCGTGCTGGTTCTGGAGATGGTCCGGGTGACCGAGGCGGCTGCGGTCGCGGCCTCGAAGCTGATCGGCCGCGGCGACGAGAAAGCCGCCGATCATGCCGCCGTCGAGGCGATGCGCGCGGCCCTCAACACGCTCGAGATGGACGGGACGGTGGTGATCGGCGAGGGCGAGCGCGACGAGGCGCCGATGCTCTATATCGGCGAGAAGGTCGGCGCCGCCCAGGGCAGCGGGCCGAAGATCGACATCGCGCTCGACCCGCTCGAGGGGACGACGATCACCGCCAAGGCGGGGCCGAACGCGCTCGCGGTGCTCGCCATCGCCGAGGAGGGCGGGCTCCTGAATGCGCCCGACGTCTATATGGAGAAGCTCGCCGTCGGGCCGGGCTATGCGGAAGGCGTGATCGACCTCAATCGAACGCCGAGCGAGAACATCCGCTCGGTCGCGGCGGCGAAAGGCGTCGACCCTTCGGAGATCATCGTATGCGTGCTCGACCGGGACCGGCACAAGGATCTCATCGCCGAGCTTCGCGGGCTCGGCTGCGGGATCGTGCTGATCCCGGACGGCGACGTCGCGGGCGTGATCGCGGTGACCGATCCCGATACGACCATCGACGTCTACATGGGATCGGGCGGAGCGCCGGAAGGCGTGCTCGCGGCGGCGGCGCTGCGGTGCGTCGGCGGCCAGTTCCAGGGGCGGCTCATCTTCCGCAACGACGACGAGCGGGCGCGGGCCGACAAATGGGGCGTGACGGACCTCGACCGGATCTACAAGCTCGAGGACCTCGCGAAGGGCGACTGCATCTTCGCCGCGACGGGCGTGACCGACGGCTCTCTGCTCGAGGGCGTGAAGAGGCGCAGGAACGCCGTCACCACGGAGAGCGTGGTGATGCGGGCGTCCACGGGCACGGTGCGCTGGGTGCGGGGCGAGCATCGGAACGAGCCGGGAAGCCGATAATGATAATGTGCCTCCCCGTGCATCGCAGGGGGAGGGGGACCAGGCGAAGCCTGGTGGAGGGGTAGTCGCGCAGGCCTCGCCAGTTACCCCTCCACCACCCTTCGGGTGGTCCCCCTCGCCATCTTCGATGGGGAGGCAAGAGGGTTCAGCACAGGCTCAGGGGTTCTCCGTGCAGGGCGATCTTCGCGGGAAGGGTGCCGACCGGGTCACCGTCGGCCTGGACGGGGAGCGGCTCGTCCGCTTCGGCCTGGAGCCCGGTGCAGGTGAAGGCGGCGATGCCGGGCAAGGCGGCGACCGGGCGGCCGAGCCACAAGGCCAGGGCGAAGCGGGCGAAATCGCGGCGGCGGCTCCGCTTGAGAGCGACGACGTGGAGGAGCGGCTCGCCGATCCTGGCTTGCGGGGCGAAGCTCCAGGGGCCGGCGAAATAGCGGCCCTTGGCCACGTAAAAGGCCTCGCAGACCGTCTCACCGCCGTCCCAGGACAGCCGGATCGGCGCCCGTCGCCAGTCGAACAGCAGCCGGACGAAGGCCCAGGCATAAGCGAGCCTGCCGATCCGGGCCTTCAGCGGCAGCGAGACCTGGGCGACGGCGCGGCTGTCGGGCCCGACGCTGGCGCAGGCGAGGAAGAAGGTGTCGTTGAGCGACGCGGGGTGGAGCGACCCGCCCTTGTCCTCCGCAAGGAGGCGAAGGGCGTGGCCGGCCGGATCGAGCGGGAAGAGCCCCTCGCGATGGACGAGGTTGACCGTGCCCGCGGGATAGACGCTGAGCGGAAGCCTCCGGCCGCAGCGCGACAGCGCCAGGGCGACGTGGCGAAGGGTGCCGTCGCCGCCGACGGCGCAGACGTGGCTGGTCTCCGCCCCGACCTCGATCGGATGGGCGGGGCCGCATTCGGAGAGGAGAACCGTCGCGCCTTTCGCCTCGAACCCGGCCTTCAGCGCGGCCAGCCGGCGCGGGCAATGGCCGCCGGAGGTTCGGTTGTAGAAGAGCTGGACGGTCGGGGCGGGCATGGCGGCACTGTAGCACGGGCCGGCTAAAGGCCTGTTACCGTCATTCCGGCGCGGCCGGAAGCGATGAGCACAGGGTCCCCGAAATGACGCGATCCGTGTTCATGGATCCACGGCTCGGCCGGGCGGGATCCCGGCTAGAGGCCGTCATATTGGCGGAGCGATAGGACATATCCCGCCAGCGCTTCGTTGTGGATGGACGGACCGGAGCCCGAATAGAGATCCGCCTGCTCGACGACCGGTATGGTGACCGCCTTGTTGCCCTCCAGGGTGATGCGCAGCGTCAGGCCGGCGAAGGTGGATTGCGACAGGGACAGCCGCAGCTTCCTGCTCCGCTTGGCGTCGAAATGCTGGGCCGGACCTGCCAACCCCAAACCGCCGGCTGTGGGCTGGATATCCTGGCTGAAAAGCATGTCGCTGAAAAAGCAGTCCATCGGGTCGTGCTCGGCCGTTCCGAGCCGAAACGACGAAACCGACTCCGGCCGCACCATAGCAGGCGTGAAATGCAGCAAACCCAGCGCATAGCAGACTCGCCCGTCCTCCTGATTCACCGCCAGCGTCGCCAGCGTCTTTTTGTAATCGTTCCCCGGGTTGTCGAAATGATCCTGCAGCTGTCCCATAAATCGTTCCTCACCTGTGACCGGCGTGGCCTTGCGGGCGTTCGGAGGAACGTGCGCAACAATGGCGCGACACGCTTATCATGAATCAGGATTCGGTTCGCTCGAAATTGTAACGGAGGCGAATCTTTCTCAAGGTAGGGCCGCCCCCGCCTTTTTGGGGCAAGCGGGGGCGGCCCATCCCGCGCGCGTGGAGGTCAGCGCGGGAGAGAGACGGCGTCGGTGACGTGAATGACGCCGTTGGACTGGAAGACGTCGGCCTGGGTGACGGTGGCCCGGCCGCCCTTCTCGTCGGTGAGGACGACCTTGCCGCCCATCAGCCGGGCGGTGAGGGTGCCGCCCTGGACGGTGGCGAGCTTCGCCATCCCGCGGCCGGCCTTGATCCTGGCGGTCAGCTGGGCCGCGCTGACCCGGCCCGGGACGACATGATAAGTGAGGACCGACTGCAGCATCGGCTTGTTCTCGGGCCGGAGCAGGGTGTCGACGGTCCCGGCCGGAAGCTTCGAGAAGGCGGCGTTGGTCGGAGCGAAGACGGTGAACGGGCCGGCGCCGGAGAGAGTCTCGGCGAGGCCCGCCGCCTTGACCGCGGCGACGAGGGTGGTGTGCGACTTCGACCGGGCGGCGTTGTCGACGATCGTGCGCGTCGGATACATGGCCGCTCCGCCGACCATCGGCGCCTTGGCGGCGGCGAAGGCGGCGGGGGCGGCGGCGAGGAGGAGGGCGGCGGCGAAGGGGGTGAACTTACGCATGGGGAACCTCATTGGAATTTGGGGGGGGTCCAGCGGTTAGGCGCGGCGGCGCCGGGCGGCGATACGGACCTAGTGATGTATGATCCTCCCCAAGCGGAGCTTGGGGAGGGGGACCATGCGAAGCATGGTGGAGGGGTATCGGCGCGGTTTGGTTCCGGCGCGAATCCTCCGATCTCGGCGCCAGCTACCCCTCCACCGCCAAAATTGGCGGTCCCCCTCCCCATCGCTGCGCGATGGGGAGGATTTAGAGCCCCGCCTCCACGGCCAGGCGGATGGCGTCGGCGGTGGTTTTCACGCCGAGCTTGTCGAGGAGGAGGGCGCGGTGCATCTTGACCGTCTTTTCCGACAGGCCGAGCCGCCAGGCGATCTGCTTGTTGCGCTGCCCCGCCGCCATTTCCTGAAGGACCTCGCGCTGGCGGCGCGAGAGGGTGGCGGCGAGGCCGGCGGCGCGCTGCTGGCGAAGGGCGAGCGGCGCGGCGGAGCCGGGATCGACCTCCACCTGCGAGCCGAGGAACCAGGCCGGCTCGCCGTCCGCGCCGAACAGGGGCGCGATGAGGACGGCGTTGCGGAAGGCGCTGCCGTCCTTCCGGTAGTTGAGGATCTCGGTGAGCGAGGGGCGAAGGTCCCGGATCGTCTGCCGGATCCGCTCGGTGAGCCAGGGCTCCGTGTTCGGCCCGGCAAGGAACCGGCAGTTGCGCCCGACGATCTCGCCCTCCTCGTAGCCGGTGAGGGCGCAGAAGGCCGGATTGGCGGCGACGATGGGATTGTCGGGGAGGCGCGGGTTGCTGAGCACCGTCGCGATCGGGCTGAGGCGGATCGACCGCGCCAGCTCCTCCTCTTCCGCCCGATGCGCCTCGTCTCCGGTCATGGAGCCACGATAAAACATATGTGGATAGAAGCAGAAGGGCGATTCACGCGCGACTCGCAATGCGCTAGGCTGAAGCCCGGATGCTCACCAAAGCCCATGTCTGCGGGGTTTCCCGCTCCATCCTCGGCCAGCCCTGGCGCTGGCGGGGGTCGGCGGCGGACGGGCATGACGAGGCCTTCCAGCCCGACGACCTGATCGACCAGTTGCTGATGGCGAGGGGAGTCGCCCGAGAGGCGCTGGAGCGGCACCGGCTGCCGACGCTGCGCGGGTTCATGCCCGATCCTTCGCTCTTCCTGGACATGGACAAGGCGGCGGAGCGGCTCGCCGACGCCGTCGAGGCGCGCGAGAACGTGACGGTGTTCGGCGATTACGACGTCGACGGCGCGACTTCGGCGGCGCTTATGGTGCGCCTGCTGCGCTCGCTGGGATCGGAGCCGAAGGCCTACATTCCGGACCGGCTGATGGAGGGTTACGGACCTTCGGGCGAAGCGCTGGTCCGGCTGGCGAAGGAAGGCGCGAGCCTGATCGTCACCGTCGATTGCGGCGCCCAGGCCTTCGAGGCCCTGGCGATGGCGCGCGAGGCGGGGGTCGACGTCGTCGTCGTCGACCATCACAAATGCTCGAGCGCGCTTCCGCTGGCGCTGGCGCTGGTCAATCCCAACCGGCTCGACGAGGCGGCGCCGGCGGCGGCGCACGGCCATCTCGCCGCCGTCGGGATGTGCTTCCTGCTCGGAGCGGCGACTCTTCGGACGCTCCGCGGACGCGGCTTCTTCGCGGCCCGGGAGGAGCCCAGGCTGATCGAGTTGCTCGACCTGGTGGCGCTCGGCACCGTCGCGGATGTCGCCCAGCTGCGCGGCCTCAACCGGGCGTTCGTGACTCAGGGCCTCAAGGTGATGGCGCAGCGGCGCAACGTCGGGCTGGCCGCGCTGACCGACGCCGCCCGGCTGACCCGCGCGCCGACCTGCACCGACCTCGGCTGGGCGCTCGGGCCGCGGATCAACGCCGGCGGCCGGGTCGGCAAGTCGGACCTCGGAGTGCGGCTTCTCACCACCGACGATCCGGGCGAGGCCGACGCGATCGCCGCCGAGCTCGAGCGGCTCAACGAGGAGCGAAGGGCGATCGAGACGGCGGTCTGCGAAGCGGCCGAGGGGCTTTGCGCGGGCCAGGGCAACCGGGCGGTGATCGTCGCCGCCGGGGAAGGCTGGCACCCCGGAGTGATCGGCATAGTCGCCGGGCGCCTCAAGGAGAAATTCGGGCGCCCGGCGATCGTCATCGCGCTGGGCGGGGACGGGCTCGGCAAGGGTTCGGGCCGCTCGATCGGCGGGGTCGACCTCGGCGCGGCGGTGATGGCGGCCAGGGACCTTGGCCTCCTCGTCGCCGGCGGCGGCCATGCCATGGCGGCCGGGCTCACCGTCGAGCGCGGCAAGGTCGAGGCATTATGCGAATTCCTGGGCGAAAGGCTGGCGGCGGACGTCGCCAGGAGCCGCGACGACCGCGCCCTGCTGCTCGACGCGGTGCTGGCGCCGGGTGGGGTCTGCCCCTCCCTGTGCGACGCGCTCGAGGCGGGCGGCCCCTATGGCGCCGGGTGGCCGGCGCCCCGGGTGGCGGCGGGGCCGGTGCGGGTGATCAAGGCGGAGGTGGTGGGAAGCGGCCATTTGCGGGTGATCGTCGCGGGCGACGACGGCCGGCGGATCAAGACGATCGCCTTCCGGATGGCCCAGAGCCCGCTCGGCGAGGCGATGCTCGCGGCGCCGCCGCACCGCAAGCTCTGGATCGCCGGCCGGATCAAGCGCGACGAGTGGGGAGACCGGGTCGCGGCCGAGCTTCACCTCGAGGATGCCGCCTGGGCCGATTGACGCGGCGCGCTGCGCCACTTAAGTGCCGCGCTTCCGCCGGCGGCCCCATCGTCTAGCGGTCCAGGACGTCGCCCTTTCACGGCGAAAACACGGGTTCGATTCCCGTTGGGGTCACCACGGCGCTGAAAAGCTAAGCCTTTTCAGAAAGTTGGCCGAAATCAGTAGCTTCTGAGCCGCCCGGTGGTACAAAAGGGTGGTACAAAATGAGGTTGCGATTGCCGGGGCCGGCTACCCATCCAAGGTCGACGAATCTTTGGTTCCGCATGGCGGTGCCGGAGCGGTTGCGCGCGAAGGTCGGCAAGCGCGAGATCAAATTCTCGCTCGAAACCTCCGACGCAGGCGAAGCCAAAATTCGGCAGGCGGCGGAGCAGGCCAGGTGGCGGTCCTATTTCAAGCAGCTCGAGGCGGAGATTGATCAGGAGGCGATCGCCACGGCCCCGGTTATCGTCGACGCCTTCCTCGAAGACATGGCGCGGCGCAACGGGGTGCTCGGCAACGTGATCTTCGGGTTACAGACGGCCATCGCCATGCGGCTGTTCATCGCGTGGGGCCGCGACGAGTTCCGGTCCCGGCGGGCGGATCGCGCCTTCGCCTTCATGCCGGGGCGGAACGCCTGGCGCGGCGCCGACTTCGGAGACATCGCCGCGATCATCCCGGATGAGGACCGCGACGCCCTCCTGGCGCGCATCGATGTGCTTCACCGGCATCGCGATACGCAGGGAGCCGGCTTCTCAGAAGTGCTCGCCTACCTCCTGAAGGCCGGCAAATGGGAGGTGGTGCGGATCGAGATCCTGCTCATCGAGGATCACGCCGGCATCAAGATTCCACCCGGCTCGCCGTTGTTCGATGCGGTAGCCGAGCACCTGCTGCGCCGGCTGGTGGAGTACACTCACCCCAATCGCGATTCGATTCTGGCCTCACTGGCCGCTCCGCCCGCTCTCGTCGCCGCCCCGCCGGCCCCGCCCGCTATCCCGCCGGGCCGGAGATCGGAGGGGCGATCCGGGGGGAAAGGCTCACGGCCACTCTCCGAAGGCTATGCGCATTGGGCCCAGCTCCGCGCGCCGCGGCCTCAGAGCGAGTTGGAGGCGAAGCGGGCGATCGACCGCTTCATCGCCCTCAACGGCGACCTGCCCGTCGAGCGGATCACCCGCGATCTCCTCCTCGACTATCGGGACTTCATCAGCCGGATGCCGACGAACCTGAACATGGACAAGCTGAAGGCCTCCCGCCTCGGCTTCCGCGGCGCCGTGGAGAAGGCGCTCGAGCAGGCAGGCGGCGAAGCGGCGCGGACGCTTTCGCCCGGCGCCATCAAGAAAGACATGGGTGCTTTGGGCGCGGTCCTGACCCTCCTGAGGAACGAGGGGTGGATTCCGGACAATGTCTCGGCGGGTATCTCCGTCCCCGGCTACTCGAAGACGCGCCGTAGCCAGCGGACGCCTCGCCTGCCGCTCCGGCCGTCTATGATGGAGAAGCTGTTCGCTTCGCCGCTCTTCACGGGTTGCGAGGGTCCGACGGACATCAAGCGGACGAGGTCCGGTCATCACGTCTATCAGGACGAGCTCTACTGGAGCTTCCTGTTCGGGGCGACCGCAGGACCTCGGCTGGAGGAGATCGGCCAGATCCGCCTGGACGACATCGAGGAACAGCGCGGCAAGGACGGCAAGGCGATCGTGGTGATCTACGTGACCGGCACCGGCGCCGACGAGAACATCAAGAACGACGAGTCGGCCCGAGTCATCGTCGTTCATCCGCGTCTGCTCGACCTGGGCTTCCAGAAATATGTCGAAGCGCGACGCGCCGCGGGCGCGGATCGGCTCTTCGAACTCAAGCAGTCGGCCACCGGCAAGTGGACGAAGGAACTGAGCCGTCGGGTCAACCGGTATGTCGACCGGACGGTGACGGATGACCCCCGCTACGTCTTCCACTCGCTCCGCCACGAGTTCAAGGACCGGGCGGAGTGGACGATCTCGACCCGCGTCCACGACCGCATCACCGGCCATTCTCCGGCCACCGTCGGCGGCCGGTACGGCGTGGGCGCTTCGATCGAGCTCATCGCCAGGGAACTGGAGAAGCTTGATCTTTCGTTCGTCGACTGGGCTCGCCTGCAAAGTGCCGCGGCCGGGAGCAATCGCGGCCAGAGCACTGCTCATCGCTGAGTACCGTCAGGGGGGAAGGCCTGCTAACTCTCCCTCGGCTGCTCATCGGCGCTCGCGGGGACCGGGCTGTGGTCCACTCGGAAGTGCGCGACGAGCTTTTCCAGCACGCGGCCGGTCGAGCGAACCTCCTCGTCGCTGAGTACGTTCATCATCCGTCGTCCAAGCTCCATTTCCATGGCTCGCCCGTCGCGGAAGGCATCGCGTCCCTTCTGCGTCAGGACCGCGCGCGGAGATTTGGCGTGGTGTTCATTGTCGCCGAAGGCAATGAAGCCGAGACCCTGCATTCGCTCGGCCAACCTTTGCACGCCTTGTCTCGTCATTCCGAGTTTCCGGGCGACGTGTGGGACGGGCAGTCCGTCCGCAGACGCGCCGATCAGTCGAAGGACCCTCCACTGGGTGCCAAGGAGATCGATGTTCGAGAAGACGATGTCGAGACCGTCGGTGAGCGTCTTGTTCAGCCGGAGCATTGAAAAGAGCAGCTCGGATGCGTCGTGGGGAGATGCCATCAGACCAGCTGTCGAAGTGACAACTGCTTGTCAAGCTTGACCGTGTTAGGCTGACAGCCGCGTTCCTAAACGACAAGCAGACCATTCGACGATTCCCACGATAGCCTTGAGCCGGAAACGAAGGTGATGAAGCAAGACGCGCGCAGAGCGTGACCTTCGAGAATCTCTTTCTTCGAAAATCCTCGAAATAAGGATTGACAACCGGCACAACCTCCACTTATTTCCAGTTTTATGGAAACGAGCGGCAAAATCGATTCGGCATCCGCTATTGCTGCACTCGCGGCGCTTGCGCAGGAACACCGGCTGGCCCTGTTCCGCCTGCTCGTGCAGGCCGGCGAAGACGGAATGCCCGCCGGGGCGATCGCCGAGGCACTGGGCGTTCCTAACTCCTCTCTCTCCTTCCACCTCGGCCAGCTCAGCCGCGCCGGACTCGTCCGGCAGGAAAGGCAGCACCGCTCGATCATCTACAGGACCGACTACCAGGCGATGAACACGCTGGTGGGCTACCTCCTCGAGAATTGCTGCGCCGGCGCCGATTGCGCGCCCGAAGCATCCTGCACCACCTCAGCCTCCACCCCCCCACGGCAAAGGAAGTCCGCATGAAGCGCCTCCACGTCCATGTCGGCGTCGAAGATCTCGACCGGTCGGTTGCATTCTACTCCACCCTCTTCGGCGCTGACCCCACGGTCACCAAGGGCGACTATGCCAAATGGATGCTCGACGATCCGCGGGTCAATTTTGCCATCTCGACCGGCCAGCACGCCGAAAAGGGCATCGAGCACCTCGGAATCCAGGTCGAGAGCAGCGACGAGCTCGCCGAAGTCTACGGGCGCCTCAAAGCCGCCGACCGGCCGGTGCTCGAGGAAGGCGCCACCACCTGCTGCTATGCCAAGTCCGAGAAGAGCTGGATCGCCGATCCGGACGGGATCGTCTGGGAAGCCTTCCTCACCAACGGCGAGGCCACGGTCTACGGCCATAGCCCCACCCTCGGCGCCCTTTCCGACAACGCCTCCGAGACGACCTGCTGCGCCCCGACGATGCCGGCCGCAAAAGCGGCGCCGGTCGCCTGCTGCGGGTGAAGCCGTGTGCGAGCGCGTCCGAAACGTCCTCTTCCTGTGCACCGGCAACTCGGCGCGCTCGATACTCGCCGAAGCGATCCTCAACCGGGAAGGCGAAGGGCGCTTCCGCGCCTTCTCGGCCGGTAGCTTCCCCAAGGGCGAGGTTCATCCGATGGCGGTCGAGGTGCTGCAAGGCCTCGGCCATCCGACTGACGACTTCCGCTCGAAGAGCTGGGACGAGTTCGCTCGCCTGGGCGCACCCGAAATCGACTTCATCTTCACCGTTTGCGACAACGCGGCAGGCGAGACTTGCCCGATCTGGCCAGGCCACCCGATGACCGCCCATTGGGGCATCGAGGATCCGGCAGCCGTCGACGGCCCGCGCCAGCGGGCCGCCTTCCTCCAAGCCTATCACCAGCTCCAGCGCCGTATCTCGCTCTTCCTCGCCCTGCCGGTCGATTCGATCGACAAGATGAGCCTCCAGTCGAAGCTCCGGACGATCGGCGCGCAAGCCGACGCAAAACAGAAAGCCTGAAAACTTGGCCACCGCCTCCGACACCATTCCCGCCGCCCGGCCGGGGATGACCACCTTCGAACGCTACCTCTCCGTCTGGGTCGCGCTCTGCATCGTTGTCGGTATCGCGCTGGGCGCAGCCGCACCCGACTTCTTCGCCGCCGTCGCCGGCGCGGAGGTCGCTCGGGTCAACCTGCCAGTCGCCATCCTCGTCTGGCTGATGATCATCCCGATGCTCCTCAAGATCGACTTCGGAGCATTGGGCCAGGTCCGGGAGCATATTCGCGGGGTTGGGGTCACGCTCTTCATCAACTGGGCAGTGAAACCCTTCTCGATGGCGCTGCTGGGCACCGTCTTCATCGGCTGGCTGTTCCGGCCGCTCCTCCCGGCGGACCAGATCGACAGCTACATCGCCGGTCTCATCCTCCTCGCTGCGGCGCCGTGCACCGCCATGGTCTTCGTGTGGTCGAATCTATGCGAGGGCGAGCCCCACTATACGCTGAGCCAGGTCGCTTTGAACGACCTTATCATGGTCTTCGCCTTCGCGCCGCTGGTCGGGCTGCTGCTCGGAGTCGCCTCTATCGCAGTGCCCTGGGAAACCCTCCTGCTCTCGGTCGTCCTCTATATCGTCGTGCCAGTGATCATCGCCCAGCTGCTACGCCGTGTG
>DASVTN010000156.1:0-31749 GCA_036387555.1 Allosphingosinicella sp.
GGGATGAAGCGGCTGCAGTTCACTGGAACTTAAGGACAAAAGCTATAACTAGGACTCCAGAGCTGAGGGGAAAATCTTGATCTACTCGCGCAGGCAAATGCTTGGGGCCGGACTTTCCGCCGGCTTTCTCGCCACGGCGGCTCAGGGACAGACCCTGGCTCAGATCGTCGCTGGCCTCAAGGATCCGGCGCCGAAGCCGCATCCGGTGCAGCCGATCACCCAGGCGGTGACGGTCCCGGCGCGGCCCCGGGTCACGGTCGACGGAGTGATCGATCCGCGCCTTCTCGCCCGCGCCCGCGCCGCTTTCGACCGCCACCGCTCGCAGCTTCGCTATACCGACGTGGTCGGAATCGCCGATTTCAGCCGCCCGTCGAACGAGCATCGCTTCTTCCTGCTCGACACCGCTTCCGGCCGGGTCAGCAACCATCTCGTCGCCCACGGCCGCGGCTCCGACCCGGCCCACAGCGGCGCACTCCAGCGCTTCTCCAATCAGATCGGCTCGGAAGCCTCGTCTCAGGGCGGCTACCGCACCGGCGAATATTATCACGGCAAATATGGCCGCTCGATGCGCCTCTCCGGCCTCGACTGGAGCAACTCCAACGCGGAGGCTCGCGCCATCGTCGTCCACTCGGCCTGGTATGCGGAGCCCGAGCAGCTCGCCACCCATGGCAAGCTCGGCCGTTCGGAGGGCTGCTTCGCCCTCCCCTATAACAGCCTGCAGCAGGTCCTGGCCCGCCTCGGGCCCGGCCGCTTCATCTACGCCGACAAGCTCGCCTGAGCTTCCGCCCGGTCGCGGCCGAGGCGTCCAGGGTCTGTTTGCCTGGAGGCAAACGGGCACCGGTCATGCCGGACTTGATCCGGCATCCACCTTCCCCTTCCGCAGCGGCGACGCGAAGAAGATGTACCCCGGATCAAGTCCGGTGACGATTGGAGCTCAACAGGACGAGCTCTGGACCCGCGTGTTCATGGATCCCGGCCTTCGCCGGGATGACGGGATGTCAGCCCAGGACGATCATCCTCTAGACGGCGCCGGGACGGCGTACATGGGCGGCGGCGGCGGCCCCGCCTCCAGCTGGAGCGCGTTCACCCGTCCGTCGAGCAACTCGAGCATGATGACCATCTCCGGGTGGGGCTTGTGGCTCGCCGGGCAGGAAAAGGCGACCATCGCCAGCCTCGATCCGAGCCAGCGGCGCGGCTCGACGGTCACCGTCCCAACGCTGCATCCGGCGAGCGTCCGGCGCAGGAAGGCGCCGTCCACCGTCGCCGTGGGTTTGCGACCGACGTAATCGACATGACGCAGCTCCAGGCCCGGCCGTGCCCGAGGCAGGCGAGCACGCCCGGCCTGCAGCGCCGAGATCAAGGCGCGCACGGCAGCGCGGTCGGCGGGGAAGCTTGCATCCGGAGCGGGCGGACGGCCCCTCGGCGCGACCCGGTCGCGCTCGAGCTGCCTCGGCCCGGTCGCGACCCAGGCCCGGTCGATCTTACCGTTCTCGATCTCCTGCTCGAGTACCGGCCAGCGGCTCGGCTGCCCGTCGGACGGGCAATGGTAGCGGATCGACACGACTTGCGTGCGGAGCCCGTAGACATAGGACCAGACCTCGCCCCGCCGGCAGCCCGCCAGTGCCCGCCGAAGCTCCGCGGGGTCGCTCTTCGTCCGGCTGTATCTCGGACGGAAATAGGTCTCCAGGACAAGCTTCGCAGAGGCGTTGGGCAGGTCCGCGCCGGATTCGAGCGCCGCCGCGAAAGCGCTCGCCCGCTCCCGGGCCGACGCCTCGATCGCGGCGGTGTCGGGCGTTGCCAGCTGCGCGGCCGCGGCGGCGAAGAGCGCGAAGGTCATTGGCGACCCATAGCCCCTGCCCCAGCCCTGCGGCAACCGGCGGCGGGCCGGCAGCGCGCGCTATCCGATCGAGAGGCTTAGCGCAGCGGCCAGACCGCCAGGATCAGCGGCACTCCGACGATTACGACCAGAAGCGATAGCGGCGCTCCCAGTCTCGCATAATCGCCGAAGCGGTAACCGCCGGGGCCCATGACCAGGGTGTTGCACTGGTGGCCGATGGGCGTGAGGAAATCGCAGCCCGCGCCGACGGCGACGGCCATCAGGAACGCCTCGGGCCGATAGCCGAGACCGCTGGCGAAGCTGGCCGCAATCGGCGCCATCACCAGCACCGTCGCCGCATTGTTGAGGAAGGGCGTGACGGCCATCGCCGCCACCATGATGAGGGTGACGGCGCCCCAGGCCGGCAGGGTGGCGGCAAGCCCCGAAAGATAATGGGCGATGAGATCGGTCGCGCCGGTCGTTCGAAGGGAATCGGACACCGGGATGAGAGCCGCGATCATCACCAGGATGGGCCATTCGATCCGCGCATAGGCCTCCCGCGCGGGAAGCGCTCCGGACAGCATGATGAGGGCCGCCGCTCCGAAGAAGGCGACGGCGACGGGCAGCCATCCGGCGGCTGTCAGGGCCATTGCGCCGGCGAGGATGGCGAGCGGCACCAGGCCCCGGCGGGCATTGCCGAGCCTCAGGCTTCGCTCGGCGAGCGGAAGGCAGCCCAGCTCCCTCAGCCGCTCGGGCAAGGTGTCGAGCGCGCCCTGGAGCACGACGACGTCGCCGGGACACAGGACGACGTCGCGAAGCCGCCGGGTGATCCGCTCCCCGCGGCGCGAGACCGCGATCAGGTTTACTCCGTGACGGTCGTGAAGCGCGACTCGTCCCGCAGCCTTCCCGGCGAGGATCGATTCGCGGCCGACCACCGCCTCGATGACCCCGACGTTCGACGAGGCCGTTCCGGCGGCGGCGTCGCGGTGATGGCCCTCCAGCTCCAGCCCGATGGAGGCGATTGCGCGCTCCAGCGCCTCCGGCTCGCCCTTGAGGATGAGCACGTCGCCGGCGCGGATCACCGCGTCGGGCAGCGGCAGCGTCGCCCGCCTGTCCCACCGGTGGATCCCGGTCAGCTCGACGCCCTTTTCGAGCAGCTCCCGAAGCTCGGCCACGCTCTTGTCTTCCGCGGCCGAGCCCGGCGGAACCTCCGCCTCGGTCGCATAATCCTCGATGTCGAGCGCCTCCCCCATGGTCGGAGCGGCGCGGCGGTCGGCCGGAAGCAGGCGGTGCCCGAAGCGCAGGAAGATGAGGCCCACCACGGCGATGCCCGCTCCCACCGGAGTATAGTCGAACATCGAGAAGGGCTCGCCGGTCATCTCCTCGCGCACCCGGCTGACGATGATGTTGGGCGAGGTGCCGACCAGCGTCATCAGCCCGCCGAGCAGGGAGCCGAAAGCCATCGGCATGAGGAAGCAGGAGGGCGAGCTGTTGGAGCGCTTGGCCATTCGGAAGGCGGCCGGCATCAGCATCGCGAGGGCCCCGATATTCTTGACCAGGGCGGACAGGATGGTGACCGAGCCGACGAGAACGGAGAGCTGCGGGCCCATCCGGCTCATGCCGCCGCTCAGCCGGCCGATCGCCGCCTCGACCACGCCCGAACGCTCGACCGCGGCCGAGATGACGAGGGCGGAGGCGACGATGATGACGATGTCGTCGGCAAAGCCGCTGAAGGCGTCCTCCGGCTTCACCAGGCCGAGCAGAAGCGCCGCGAGCAGAGCCAGGACCGCCACCATATCGTAGCGAATCCGGCCCCACACGAAGAGCAGCATCATGCCTGCGAGCAGTGCGAAGGCGGCGAGCTGTGGGAAGGTTGCAGTCACGGGTGGGGGCGGAACGCGGGAGAGGAGCCTCAGTTGCCTCCCCACCGCAGATCGGGGAGTGGGGGCAAATCAGTCCTCGCTCACCCTACCCCCGTCCACCCGGATCAGCCGGTCGCAGGCCGCGAGCGTCGTCGCCCGGTGCGCCACAGTGACCAGGGTCATGTCCTTGCGCAGGTCCTGCAGCGCCGCCAGCACCGCACGCTCCGTCCTTTCGTCGAGCGCGCTGGTAGCTTCGTCCAGGATCAGCAGGCGAGGCCGGCGATAGAGGGCGCGGGCAAGGCCGATCCGCTGGCGCTGCCCGCCGGAAAGACGCACTCCGCGCTCGCCGACATAGGTGTCCAGCCCCTCCGGCAGGCCGGCCAGAAAGGTCTCGAGCTGCGCGGCCCGCACGGCCTCGGCGAGCAGGTCGGGATCCATCCCTTCGGCGCTTCGCGGAAAGGCGATGTTGGCCGCGATGCTGTCGTCGGCGAGGTAGATGGCCTGCGGAACATGGGCGAGGCCGGCCTGCCAGGCAGGGCGTGTCGCCGCATCCAGCGGACGCCCGTCGACGAGGATCGCGCCTTCCTCCGGTTCCAGCAGGCCCATCAGCAGGTCGAGCAGGGTGGACTTGCCGCCGCCCGTGGCCCCGGCGATCCCCACATGCTCCCCGGCGCGGATCCGGAAGCTGACGTCCGAAAGCGCGAAGCGCCCTTCGGGATAGCGGAAGCCCACTTTGTCGAAAACGAGCTCGCGCTCGAATGCGAGCGGCTCGGCTTCGGGCTGCGGCGGCGGGACGGGCGCCTCCATCATTTCGATCACGTCCCGGAAGGCGCGGAAATTGCCGCTCGCGAGGCTCCAGCCGTAATAAGCCTGCTGGAGCAAGGGCAGCAGCCGCTGCGCCCCGAGCGCGAGCGCTCCGAGCACCGGGATCGCCTTGACCACCCCTCCGGGCTGGAGGCTCATCGTCAAGGTCACCAGGGCGATGGCCACCAGCCCCGCCGCCTCCACGACGTAGCGCGGCGCGCCCGCGACGAACTGGGTCGCGGCCTGGGCGCGGCGGTAGCGGCCGTCGAGTTCGCGGAACTTGGCCTCGAACAAGGGCTCAGAACGGTCGAGGATGATGTCCCTGATGCCGCCCAGCCCCTCCTGGACCGTCCGGGTGCGCTCGACCATCGTTCCGGCGAGGGCCTCCGAATTGCGGCGCAGGCGGGGCCGGACGAGCAGGCTCACGCCGATATAGGCGACGGCGACCGAGAAAGCGGCGAGGCCGGCGGCCCGTGCGTCGATCCGGAGGAGGACGGCGAAGACGCACAGCGCGATGAACGCCCCGATCAGCCCCTGCATCGCCGGCTGCAGCAGGCCGAAGACGACGCCCTGCACCTTTTCGACGGCGGCGAGGGTCTGGCTGGAATTGCGCCGCACCTGCTCGGCATAGGGCTGGCGGAGCATCCGGCCGAAGACGGCGGCGGCCATGTCGTGGCCGGTCGCCATGACGAAGCGCTGGCTGCCCCAGGTGAGGGCGAGGCGGATCATCGCCGAACCCAAAGCCGCCACCACGAGAAGGAGCGCTGCTCCGATCACCGGAGAGCCGCCGAGCGCGGCAAGCAGGCCGAGGAGCCGCGGCGGGATCAAGGCGCTTTGCGGGTCGGCGACAAGGGCCAGGAAGGGCAAGGCGGCGCCGATCGTCACCATCTCCGCCGCCGCGCCCAGCAGCATCAGCAGCAGGGTGAGGACGAACTGCCTCCGCCGGGCGGGCGAGAGCAGCCGGAAGAGGGCGGAGAATTCGTCCATTTGAAGAGTAAGGTTCCTCCCGCCCCTTTGTCCTCCCTGCCCGCGAAGCGGGTGGGGAGGGGGACCACCCGAAGGGTGGTGGAGGGGTAGCCGCCTCAGTTCAAGAAGGTTCTCGCGCGAACCGGAAGCTTCCGCGCCGATTACCCCTCCACCATGCTTCGCATGGTCCCCCTCCCCCCCGCTTCGCGGGGGGAGGATAGAAATACTACCTCCCCGAGGAAGCCAGCGCGGTTCCGGCCTTGCGGTCGCTGAGCGCGGCGAGGACCTTGCCGTCGCGGCCGTACAGATCGGCATAGCTCATCGGCGGCCCGTCGCTGGTCGCGGCCACGGTGAAGTAGACGATGTAGACCGGCACCGGCGCCGCGAGATTGGCCTGGGTCGCCTTTCCGGAGGCGAGGGTCTGGTCGATCTTGCCGCGGTTCCACTCGGTCCCGTCGAGCAGGGTCTGGGCGAAACCGACCGCGTCCTCGGTTCGGATGCAGCCGTGGCTGAAGGCGCGCTGCTGCCGGTTGAACAGGTTCTTGGCGTTGGTGTCGTGAAGGTAGATCGCGTGCGGGTTGCCCATCACCAGCTTGACCCGGCCGAGCGCGTTGGACGGCCCCGGAGGCTGCCGCCAGCGGATGATCTTGCCCGAATCGTCCTTGACCGCGACATAGCCCTTCTTGCCGCGCACTTCCGGAGTGATGCTCTGCGGCACCTCCCACCAGGGATTGAAGATCGCGCCGGTGATGACGGCGGAGAGCTGCGGCGTCGGAGTCTTGATCGCGCCCGCGACCGCGCGGCGGCGGTTCAGAGTCTGACCGTTCTCGACTAATGCGACCGTGTAGGCCGGAACGTTGACGATCACATATTTGGAGCCGAGATCGCGCGGCAGCCAGCGCCAGCGGTCGAGGTTGATCCGGATCCGGTCGCGGGTCTTCGAATCCACGGACGAATCGTCGAGCAGCTTCTTGAGCGCGGCATATTGGGGGTGGGTCGGAAGAAGCGAGTTCAAGGTCCCGGCGACGTCGCCCTTGACGGCGCGATCGAGCAGGGCCTGCTGGTCGTAGACGTTCCAGCTGTCGTCCTTGAGGTGCCAGTCGATCCGGCTGTCGCCCCGGACATGGCCGAACATGAGGTCCCCGGCCAGCTTCAGGAAGGTCGAGGTGGTGACCGTGTCGAGCCCGTCGCCGCGGGACGCGATCGCCTCGCGCAGCGCCGCCGGCTTGTAATCGGCCGGGTCGAGCCCCTCTTCGTCGACTCGATCGATATAGGCGAGCAGCGCCTGGGCATCGTCGCGCGACCAGTCGGCGGCGAGCGGCGACGCGGCGGGGACGGCTGGCGCGGGCGCCGGCGGAGCGGCCGGCGAGGACGCGTTCTGAGCGGCCGCGGGCAAGGCAGCCCCGAGCGCGAGGAGGGCGAGAAAGCTGCGGCTGAACATGATCGATCCCCGTTAGTGGCGGCCGCGAAAACAACTTCGCAGGGCGTGCGCCACTATCCTGTTATTTCCTATTAAACCTCGCTGAACGGCGCCGCAAGGGCCTGCCAAACCTTGGAAAGAAAAAGGGAAACGGCCCGGCGCGATGCCGGGCCGCTTCACCTTTCTCCTCGTCCTCACGCCGCGAAGCGGTGGGGAGGGGGACCACCCGAAGGGGGGTGGAGGGGTATAGGCCTGGACGGAGGTTTTTACGCGACCCGCGGTTGCGATAGTACCCCTCCACCATGCTTCGCCCCTCCCCATCGCCAAGGGGATGGGGAGGATGATGCAGGCCTAGGTGCGATCGCCGGCCGTGTCGCGGTTGACCCAGCCGAAATAGGCCGCGACGAGGGCGAGCAGAGCGTGCAGCCAGACGTCGTTGCCGTAGATCGGGACGAGCCCGAAGGTGGTCTTGGTCGGCTCGAGCAGCCCGAGGATCGTCAGCAGCCCGTAGACCACCGCGACGATCCGGAAATAGGAGCGGGAGCCGCCATAGCTCTTGTAGGCCATGATGCCCCAGATGCCGAAGATGATGTGGACGATGTTGTGGAGCGTGTTGATCGGGAACAGCCCGAGCGCATGGCCGTAGCCATGGGTCATAGTGAGGCCGGGATCAGGCGTGCCCGGCTGGTTCAATCCCGGGATAAAGCCGCTGGCGCCTATGAGCAGGAATGCGATTCCGAAGATTAGGGCGAAAGTCCGCGTGTTCATGATCAAGTCCCCTGAGTTGCCGTGTTTTACGCGTACTCGGTATTCCGTAACGTAAGAACGGTTCCGTAACCAGCCGGGTTCCCGCCTGCCCAGGCCGCGATCGCGGAAGCGATCTTCTCGCCGCCGCGAACCGAGGGCTCGATCGGATTGGCGTAATCCTCGTCGGAATCGCAGATCAGGCGAAGGTCGATCAGGCCCGCCCCGCGTGCGAAGGCGGCGCGGGTGATGACGTCGTTGAACACCGCGAGCGCGGTCCGGACGATGCGCTGATCGGGCGAGGAAGGGGGAGTGTCGTAGACGGTGCAGAAGGCCACGGGCAGCCCGGTCGCGGCGACGGCGTCGGCCATCTGCGCATAATCGGAGGCGAAGCCGCTCTGCGCTTCCCCGAGCAGAGAAACGGCTTCGGCGACGGTGCCGACCCGGCGGCCGAGGAGAAAAGACGCGCCGAGCGCATCGTTGCCGCCGGCGCTGACCACGATGTGGGTCGCATCCTTGGGAAGCCGGCCGATCTGGCGCAGGACCTCCCGGGTCACCGCTCCGTCGACGGCAAGCAGGCTCGACTTCCAGTCGGCGGGCAGCTTCGATCGCACCTGCCGGACGACATCCGGCCCGCCGCGGACGTAGGCGGCATTGTCGAAGATGGAATCGCCGAGAAGAACGACATGGCCCATGGGCGCAATTAGCGGATAAAAAGGGGATCGGTTCCCGCTCTAAATTCCTCCCTCAGCTTGTCCGGGGGAGGGGGACCGCGCGAAGCGCGGTGGAGGGGCCATTCGGAGTCAGCCTTTCCCCTCCACCACGACGCTTCGCGCCGTGGTCCCCCTCCCCGAGCAAGCTCGGGGAGGATTTAGGCTGAATCGACATTCAGCGGTCCGCTTTCGTCTCCTCTCCCGCTTTTCGCGGGAGAGGAGGGGCCCAGCGCGAAGCGGTGGGAGGTGAGGGTCTTGCCGGGTCAGTGCTGCAGACCCTCACCTCCCAAGCTTCGCTTGGGCCCCTCCTCTCCCGTGAAGGACGGAGAGGGGCTGTGCGCCTCCAGCATCCGCTGAATGTCGATTCAGCCTAGAGCGTGCACACCACCGCCCTGGCGAAACGCCCGCTCGCGCACTCGTCATACCCAAGATAAAGATCCGGCTCGATCAGCTCCAGCTCGATGAGCTTCGGCGCCCCGTCCAGGCTGCGCACCAGATCCACCCGGGCGTAGAGCAAAGGCTCTTCCACCGCCGCAAGGATCCGCACCGCCGCCTCATGCTCGTCCGCTGCGGGGCGATGGGCGGCGATGATGCCGTCATACTCCGGCTGAACCCGGAAGTCGCCAGGCCGGGGCCGCTTGGCGATGGCGTGGCTGAAGGCGCCGCCAAAATAGATCATCGAGACCTCCCCCGAACGCTCGATCTCGGGCAGGTAGGGCTGGACCATCGCCGCCCCTTCCGGTCCGCCCGCGAGCGATCGGCCCGGGGACCAGCGGATCGTCTGCCAGGCGGTGGAGGAGATTTGCGGCTTGGCGACCAGCCGGTCGGTGCCGAAGCGCCGGCGGGCCTCTTCCAGGCCGTCCTCGCTCAGCCGCGGGACGAACAGGGTCGGCACCACCGGAGCGCCTCGGCCCTCAAGCACCCCGAGATAACGTTTGTCGCAATTCCAGCGGAGCACCGAAGCGGGGTTGCGAAGCCGCACGCCCTCCCCCTCCCAGCGGTCGATCGCCTCGGCCCATCGCGCGGGCGCGAACGGATAGCCCCAGACCAGGAGCGGCAGGACGAGGTCGAATGAAGCGAGGTCCGCCGCATTCGCCCAGTCGCGCGCCTCGACCTCCAGCCCCGCTTCCCGCAGCGGCGCGGCGTTGCGGGCGAGCACGTCCGGCCAGCGGGTGCGGAACCCTTCGCTCGCGGGATCCGGAGTGAGGATCGCGACCCGGCCCGTCATGGCATGTTGAAGTTGACGCCCTGCGCCAGCGGCAGATCGCGGCTGTAGTTGATCGTGTTGGTCGCGCGCCGCATGTAGTTGCGCCAGGCGTCGGAGCCGCTCTCGCGTCCGCCGCCGGTCTCCTTCTCGCCCCCGAACGCGCCGCCGATCTCGGCCCCCGAGGGGCCGATGTTGACGTTGACGATGCCGCAGTCCGAGCCCGCGGCGGAAAGGAAGGTTTCCGCCTCGCGAATGTCGTTGGTGAAGATGGAGGAGGCAAGGCCCTGCGGCGCCGAATTATGCGCGGCGATCGCCTCGTCGAGGGAGCCGTAGCGCATGACGTAGAGGATCGGCGCGAAGGTCTCCGTGAGGGTGATTTCGGTCTGCCCCGGCATCTCGACCAGCGCCGGCCTGACGTAGAGACCTTCGAGGCGCTCCCCGCCATGGACGGCGCCGCCTTCCGCCCGCGCCCGATCCAGCGCCGCCTGCATCGCCGCCGCCGAAGCCTCGTCGATCAGCGGCCCGACCAGGATCGAATCCTCCAGCGGATTGCCCACTGGCACCCCGCTCCAGATCTGCCGAAGGCGCGGGACAAGGGTGCCGTATATCTCCTCGTGGACGAACAGCCGCCGGAGCGTGGTGCACCTTTGGCCGGCCGTTCCGACCGCGGCGAAGGCGATCGCCCGCTCGGCCAGGGCGAGATCGGCGGAAGCCGCGACCACCATTCCGTTGTTGCCGCCCAGCTCGAGCAGGGTTCGGCCGAAGCGCGCCGCGACCCGGGGCGCCACCGCCCGCCCCATCCGCGTCGATCCGGTCGCTGAGACCAGGGCGACGCGTGGATCGTCGACCAGCGCTTCGCCGGTCTCGACCGCGCCATGCACGACCTGGCTGAGATGCGCGGGCGGCTCTCCGAAGCGCTGCGCCGCCCGCGCGAACAGGGCCTGGACGGCGACGGCGGTCAGCGGAGTCTTCTCGGACGGCTTCCAGACCACCGAATCGCCGCAGACGAAGGCGAGGCAGGCGTTCCACGCCCACACCGCGACCGGGAAGTTGAACGCCGAGATGACCCCCACCACGCCAAGCGGATGCCAGGTTTCCATCATCCGGTGTCCCGGCCGCTCGGTGGCGATGGTGAGGCCGTAGAGCTGGCGCGACAGGCCGACGGCGAAGTCGCAGATGTCGATCATCTCCTGGACCTCGCCCAGCCCCTCCTGGAGAATCTTCCCCGCCTCGAGGCTGACCAGCCGCCCGAGCCCTTCCTTCTCTTCGCGCAGGACCACTCCGAACAGCCGAACGAGCTCGCCGCGCCGCGGCGGCGGGACGTTGCGCCAGGCGAGAAAGGCGTCGTGGGCGCGGCTGACGGCCTCGGCGACCTCCCCGGGCGACGCGGTGGGGACCGAGCCGATGGCCTGGCCGTCGATCGGGGAGTGGGAGGCCAGATCGCCTTGCGGGAGAGGAATGCCGAGGCTCTCGAAGAGCGCTCGGGTTTCGGACGTTGAATCGAAGGTCATCGGGCGCCCCTAGCGGCGGCGGGCCGACGGCGCCAGCTTGCCTCCCCATCGTCAGATGGGGAGGGAGACCACCCGCAGGGTGGTGGAGGGTAATTGGTTCGGCCTTGGAGGCTCCTGCGCGAACCACAGCTTCGGAGCCATCTATCCCTCCACCATGCTTTCGCATGGTCCCCCTCCCCATGCTGCGCATGGGGAGGCAAGCTCAGCCGAACAGCGCCCTCGCCTTCGCCATCCCCTCTATTCCCGCCGCCAGCGTCTCCGCCTTCTTGGCGAAGCAGAGCCTCACCACGCTCGACACCGGATCCCGGGCATAAAAGGCCGACAACGGGATCCCCGCCACCCCCGCCTCCCGCACGGCCCGCTCGCAGAAGGTCGCGTCGTCCATGCCGATCCCGGACGCCGGCAAATCGACCCCGACGAAATAGGTGCCCTCCGCCGCCAGGGTGGCGAAGCCCGCCTCGCGGAGGCCCGAGACGAGGACGTCCCGGGAAGCGGCGAAATGCCGGCGCATGCCCGTGAAATAGCTTTGATCGAGCCCCAGCCCGAAGGCCACCGCGGCCTGCAGATTGGGAGCCGTCGCGAAGGTGAGGAACTGGTGGGCCTTCGAGATCGGCCCAGCCAGCTCCGGCGGAGCGACCACCCAGCCGACCTTCCAGCCGGTGAGCGAGAATATCTTGCCCGCCGATCCCACCTTCACCGTCCGCTCCGCCATGCCCGGGAAGGCCGAGAGCGGCATGTGCGCCGCGCCGTCGAACACGACATGCTCCCATACCTCGTCGGTGAGGGCGATGGCGTCGTTCCGGACGCAGGCGTCCGCCAGCAGCCCGAGCTCCTCGCGGCCGAACACGCGCGAGGAGGGATTGTGCGGATTGTTGAAGACGACGAGCTTCGTCCGGGGAGTGAAGGCGGCGGCCAGAGCCTCCCGCGTAATCCTCCAGTCGGGCGGAGCGAGGCGGACGAACCGAGGCACTCCGCCCGAGCGGAGCACCTGCGGCACATAGGCGTCGTAGAGCGGCTGGAAGAGCAGGACCTCGTCCCCCGGCTCGATCAGGGCCATGATCGAGGCGGCGAGCGCCTCGGTCGCCCCGGACGTGACGATCACCCAATCCGGCTCGACTTCCACACCCTAATGCGCCCGATAATGATCGGCGACCGCCCGGCGCAGCTCCGGCCGGCCCGGCATCGGCGCATATTGATTGGAGCCGCGGACCAACTCCTCGGCCGCCCTGGCGACGACCGCGTCGGGCCAGCCGAAATCCGGGAAGCCCTGGCCGAGATTGACCGCCCCATGCTCGACCGCAAGCGCGGACATGCGGGTGAAGACGTTGATCGGCATGTTGGCGAACAGCGGGTTCATGGGGGCCATCTAATCCTCCCTGCCGCCGAAGGCGATGGGGAGGGGGACCGTGCGAAGCATGGTGGAGGGCCAATCGGCGAGGCCGCGCCAGCTGCCCCTCCACCACCCTTCGGGTGGTCCCCTCCCCATGGCTGCGCCACGGGGAGGATTAGCCGAGCCGCGCGATCAGCGCTTCGGCGGCCGCGGGATTGCGCGCCTTGGCGCCGGAGATGAAGAAGACGTAGCTGTCCCGCGGCCGCGGTTTCGGCGGCTTTGATACATAGGGCAACCCCGCCGGGCTCTCGCCGCTCGCCCACCCCTTCGCCACCTCGGACCAGCGATCCAGCTCCGCCGGCGCATAACCGGTCGCAACCTCCTCCCGGCTGCGCTGGAGCCGGGCGTAGGACACATTCCCGGACAGGTCGGCGACGCAGGGGAATTCGTCGGAATCGGCGAAAGCGATTCCAACCTTCGCGGCCCGGGTCATCTCGACGAAAGCGGGATCGCGGAAGCTGTCGTGGCGCGGCTCGACCACATGGCTGAGCGGCACGCCCGCCACCTTGCGCGGAAGCAGGGCCAGGAAGGCCCGAAAATCGTCAGGCTCGAACTTCTTGGTGGCCATGAACTGCCACAGGATCGGCCCCAGCCTGTCCCCGAGCTCCGCCAGCCCCTGCCCGCAGAAACGCTCCACGGCCTCGCCCGCTTCGCCGAGCCGCTTGCGGTTGCAGCAGAATCGCGAGCCCTTGAGCGCGAAGCGGAAATGATCGGGCGCCGCCTTCGCCCACCGCTCGAACAGCTCCGGCTTCTGAAGCTTGTAGTAAGTGGCGTTGATTTCGATCGCCGTCAGCCGGCCCGCCATATGCTCGAGCTGCTTCGACTTGGGGAGCCCGGGCGGGTAGAAGCTTTCCCGCCACGGATCGTAATCCCAGCCGCCGACTCCGGCCCGAATGCGGCCTTCAGGCGGCACGCGCGCTTCCCGGGAAGCGGGCATAATCGCGCGAGGTCACGCATTCGAGCTCGGCCCGGTAGCGGTCGTGGGCCGGATGGTCCGGCGGGATCCGTCCGAAAGCGGGGTCGGGATCCCGGTCCATGCGGGTCAAAGCGAGCGGCGCGGCGGCGGGGACGAGCTGGGAGCCGTGGCCGACGAGGAGGGTCGTGAGAATCCCGTAGAGCGAGCCGGCGATGGTCGGCCGCCCGAGCACGGCGAGGCGATATTGCCCCGCCTCCGCGGTCACCAGGTAGATATGTCCGGAGAGGTGCGGAAAGGAAACCCGCCCCTGCTGCGAGAAGGAGGCGTCGATCCGCTGGCTTTCCCGGAAGGCGAGGCAGTGATGCTCCTCATCCCACTCGATCGTCGTCAAATAGGAATAGAGGCCGTCCCCGCCCTCGAAGAGCGGACGCAGGGTGACGTACCGCCCCTCGAGCCAGCGCACCGCGCTTCGCGCATAGCCGCCGAGCTCGTCGGGCGCGTCGAGCGAGGGGGGCGCGGACGGCGCGGCCGCCCTGCCCCTCAGCGGCGTGCCGAGCGCCTCCTCCAGCCGGATGACGGTGGCGAGCGTGAAGGCGCGGCTTCCGCCCAGCGCCTTTTCGAGAGTCGAGATGCTGATCCTCGCCATGTCGGCGAGCGCCTGGCGGGAGATCCGGCGCCGCGCGAGCTCCTCGCGCACCTTGCGCGCGATCTCCATGCTGTCCTCGAGTCCCTCTTCCCCGTGCACCCGCGCCTCCCGTACAAATCCGCACATATCCGCACATTTGGTCGATTGCCAGTCCCCAGTGGAGGCTTCCACAAACCCGGGGAGGCTGAACCTCGCGCCGGTTCATGCTAGGGCGCCGCCATGAGGTCCCTCCTTCCGATCGTCCTCGCCCTCGCCCTCCCCGGATGCGGGAGCGCTCCGGAGGCGGTGACGAGCGGTCCGCGGCTCCTTGCGGAAAAGGTGGCGGGCTTCCGCGATTCGCAGGCGCCGGGCCGGGAGGCGGCGTTCAGCCCGGACGGAGAATGGCTGGCGACGAGCAGCGCCTCGGGACTGGTGGCGCTTCGGCGCGTACCGGACCTCAAGGTCGCCCGCCGCCTCCACCATCCCGGCGGAGCGGCGGCCGTCGATTTCGCTCCGGGCGGCGGGCTCCTTGCCACCGCCGGCTATGACGGCGCGGTCCGGATATGGGAGATCCGCACAGGCCGGCTGGTGCGAAAGCTGCAGGGCGCCCGCGGGACGGTCTGGTCGATCGACTTCTCGCCGGACGGAAAGCGGATCGCGGCCGCGGGCGAGGATGGGCTGATCCGCATCTGGGACCCGGCCGCGAGGCGGCTGCTCCACAAGCTGGCCGGGCACGAGCGCAACATCTGGGAGGTTCGGTTCAGCCCCGACGGGCGGCGCCTCGCCAGCGGCAGCTTCGATGCGACGGCCCGGATCTGGGATTCCCAGACCGGCGCCGCTCTCGCCACCTACGGCGAGCACGAGCAGGCGGTGGTGGGCCTGGCCTGGAGCCCCGACGGACGCTGGTTCGCCACTGGAGGCGACGATTCGATCATTTTCATCCGGCGAGCGTCCGACGGCGCGCCTGGCAGGGCCCTGGTGGTCGGCAACCATGCCTACAAGCTCGCCTTCAGCCCGGACGGCCGCTGGCTCGCCAATGCGGGCCGCGCCCGGGGGGCGCTCGGCACCTTATGGCACGCGCTGACCGGCGCCGGCGCCGAGTCGGAGGCGGTCCGGCTGTGGCGGGTGGCGGACGGCGCACTCGTCCAGGCGCTGAAGATGCCCGAGGACGTGATGTATGTCGGCTTCAGCCCCGACGGCAGCTGGCTCGCCGCTTCGGGCGACGATGGCGCGGTCACCTTGTGGAGGCTGAACGCCAAGGGCCGCTGAACGGATCGCGCGGAACATGCATAAAGCGGACGTTATTGCATAATTATGCATGAACGGGCATGGCGCTGCACATGATTCGCGTCGCCATCCTTGGGGCCTCCGGCTTCGTCGGGGCCGAGCTGTTGAGGCTTTGCGCCCAGCATCCTCGCCTTAGACCTGTCAAGCTCTTCGGCTCCGCCCGGGCCGGGGAGAAGCTCGAAGCCGTCCACCCGCACCTCGCCTTGGCCTATCGCGGCGTCATGGTGAATAGTTATGCACCGGAGACTCTCGATGAGGACGTCGATCTGGTATTCGCCGCGCTTCCCCACGGCCAGTCCCAGGCCCTCGCCCGCGACGTGATCGGGCGCGGCATCCCGATGGTGGACTTGGGCGCCGACTTCCGGCTCGATTCGGCCGGTGATTACGAGACCTGGTACCGTGAGCCGCACGGTGCGCCGGACCTCCTGGACCGGTTCGTCTACGGTATTCCGGAGCTCAACCGCGGCGCCATCGCCGGCTCGGCGACGGTGGCGGCGGCCGGATGCTACGCGACAGCGGCCATTCTCGCGCTCCGGCCGCTGATGGGCCTGATCGAACCGGGAAGCCTGGTCGTCGACGCCGCGTCGGGCGTCAGCGGCGCCGGGAAGGCGGCGAAGGAAGAGACCCATTTCAACAGCGTCGACGAGAGCTTCGCCGCCTACGGCCTGCTCACCCACCGCCACACAGCGGAAATGGAGATGGCTCTGGGCGGGAGAGTGCTGTTCACGCCGCACCTCGCGCCGATGAACCGCGGCATCCTCGCCACCTGCCACGCCGTCGCCAAGGGCCCCTGCGATCCGCTGGAGGCGATGCGCGAAGCCTATGCCTCGGAGCCGTTCATCCATGTCTCCGAGGCGCCCCCCGCGACGAAATGGACATTGGGCTCGAACGCCGTCCACCTCACCGCCCGTTACGACCGCCGCACCGGACGGGTGCTCGCCATCGCCGCGCTCGACAATCTGGTCAAAGGGGCCGCGGGCCAGATGATCCAGTGCGCCAACCTCATGCTCGGCCTCGATGAGACCGCCGGACTGCCGGTGGCGGGAGTTTATCCATGATGGAGACAGCGTTTCAAAACCCTCCCCTGCATTTGCAGGGGAGGGGGACCGCCCGAAGGGCGGTGGAGGGGCTCTTCGGCAGCAGGCCCCTCCACCATGCTTCGCATGGTCCCCCTCCCCTCGAAATCGAGGGGAGGATTTCAGAATGAGCGTCACCGCCGCCAAGGGTTTCGTCGCCGCCGGCTGCCACGCCGGAATCAAGCGCCGGCGCTTCGACATGGCGCTGATCGCCACCGACGATGGCAAGCCCGTGGCCGCGGCGGGGGTCTTCACCCGGAACAAGTTCGTGGCTCCGCCCATCATCCTGTCGCGGCGGCGGCTTGCCGGGAACGGCGGCCGGGCGGCGGCGATCCTCGTCAACAGCGGCAACGCCAATGCCGGCACCGGCGCCGCCGGCCTCGCCGACGCGGAGGCGATGGGTGACGCCGCGGCCCGGGCCCTGGGCATAGCGGCGCAGGACATTCTCGTTTGCTCGACCGGTATAATCGGCACCCCGCTGCCGATGGATGTCATCCTGGCCGGAACCCCGAAGCTCGCAAGGAAGCTCTCGGTCGCCGGAGCCCATGATGCCGCCCGGGGGATCCTCACCACCGACCACACGGCCAAGGAGACCCGGGTGGAAGGCTCCACCTTCACCCTCGGCGGGATGGCCAAGGGCTGCGGCATGATCGCGCCGAACATGGCGACGATGCTGGCCTTCCTCACCACCGACGCCGACGTCTCAGCCGACGAGATGGCCCTGATCCTCAGCGACGCTTCCGACCGGACGTTCAACACTCTGAACGTCGACGGGGCGACGTCGACCAACGACACCGCAATACTGCTCGCCTCGGCCCGGAGGGGCCGGCCGGACATGGGCGAGTTCGCGGACGCGGTCCACAGGGCGTGCGAGGATCTGACTCTGCAGATGGCTCGGGATGCGGAGGGAATGACGAAGATGGTGGCCCTTTCGGTCACCGGCGCTGCGACGGATGAAGAGGCTCGCACCGCCGCCAAGCGGATCGCCGAGAACAATCTCGTCAAGTGCAGCTGGTATGGCGGAGACCCTTATTGGGGCCGGCTGCTGGCCGCGGCCGGATCGGCCGGGATCGCCTTCGAGGCGGAGAAGACGTTCGTCGCCTATGGCGGTACGATCGTCGCCAGGGGCGGGGCCAATGCGGATCACGACGGAGCCGCGGTCGCCGCCCACATGAAGCAGGAGCGGATCGAGATCGAGGTCGCCCTCGGCCTCGGCACGGGGTCAGCCCGGGTGATCGGAATCGACCTCGGCCCCGGTTACATCAAAGAGAATTCGAGGACGTCATGAATGAAGCCGTCATCCCGGCGAAAGCCGGGACCCCAGGTCGAGAAGTCTCGGTGGGTCTCGCCGAGGCCCCGGCTTTCGCCGGGGTGACGGGTGGGGGTCTCCTCGAGGTCCGGGGTTTCGCCGGGATGAGGGGATCATGAGGTCCCCGACCGAAACCGCGGCGATCCTCGTCCAGGCGCTGCCGTACATCCAGCGCTTCCACGGCCGGTCAGTCGTCGTGAAGCTCGGCGGTGCCGCGATCGACAAGGCGCTCGACCGCGCGCTGGCGCAGGATGTGCTCCTGTTGAGAAGCGTCGGCGTGCGCTGCGTTCTTGTCCACGGCGGCGGGCCTCAGGTCGATGCGATGATGCGGCGGGTCGGCAAGGAGCCGGAGTTCCGCGACGGCCTCCGGGTCACGGACGCGGAGACACTGGAGATCGTCCGGATGGTCCTGGTGGGCAAGATCAACCGCGATCTCGTCGGCACGATCAATCGCGAGGCTCTGGACGATCCGGTGGCGGTCGGGGTCTCGGGCGAGGATGCGGGGCTGCTCACCGTCACTCCACGCGAGTCCTCGCTGGGCTTCGTCGGGGATGTCACCCACGTCCGCGCCTCGGTGCTCGAGCGGCTGCTCGACGAGGGCCTGAGCCCGGTCGTCTCGACCATCGGCGCCGACGAGACCGGCCAGCCCTACAACGTCAATGCCGACGAAGCCGCCCGGGCCATCGCGGTGGCGATGGCGGCGGAGAAGATCGTCTATCTCACCGCCGCGCCCGGCCTGCTCGAGGACGTGGCCGACGAAGCGAGCCTCGTCCCCCGCCTGACCTCGGCGGAGCTTCGGGAGCGGATCGAGCATGACAGCGTCAGCGCCGGGATGATCCCGAAGCTGCGCGCCTGCGCCGACGCGGTGGACGCGGGCGTCGGCACGGCGCACATCATCGACGGCCGGGTTCCCCATGCCTTGCTGATCGAGCTGCTGACGGACGAGGGTATCGGAACGATGGTGAAGCGGGAGAAGAGCTGGTGACCCGCCTCCTCACCATTTCCGATCTCGGGCGGGAGGGGCTGGACGAGATCCTCGCCTTGTCCGAGCTGCCCGACCTCGGCCTCCCGCTTGCGGGCAAGGGGGTCGCGCTCGTCTTCCAGAAGCCTTCGGCGCGCACCCGAAGCTCGATGGAGATCGCGACCGTCCAGCTCGGCGGGCACCCGCTCTACATCCAGAAGGAGGAGGTCGGCCTCGGCGCCCGCGAGAGCGCGGAGGACGTGGCCCGGACGCTGGCCTGCTACCACGCGGTGATCGCCGCCCGGGTGATGGACCATAAGGATCTCGAGGCGATGGCGGGGGCGACCGGAAAGCCGCTTCTCAACATGCTCTCCGACGTCGCTCATCCGCTGCAGGCGCTCGCCGACCTGCTCACCGTCAGGCAGCTGCTGGGACGGATCGAGGACGTCCGCATCGCCTATGTCGGCGACGGCGACAACAACGTCTGCCGATCGCTCGCGGAGGCCTGCTCGCTGCTCGGCGCGGAGCTTCGGATCGCCAGCCCCGAAGGCTATGGCCTGAGCGGCGCGCCGGAAGGCACGACTCAGCTCGCCGACCCCGCGGAGGCGGTGGACGGAGCGGATATCGTCTACACCGACGTCTGGGTGTCGATGGGGCAGGACGAGGAGGCTCAGGCCAGGATGAAGGCCTTTTCCGGCTATCGCGTGGACGAGGCCCTGATGGCCCGCTGCCCGCGGGCGCGCTTCCTCCACTGCCTCCCGGCCCGCCGCGGGGAGGAGGTCAGCGCCGGAGTGATCGACGGCCCGCGGAGCGCCGTCTGGCTCCAGGCGGAGAACCGGATGCACACTGCGCGCGGGGCGCTGGCCTGGCTGATGGGGGTGAGGTCGTGAAGGGTGACTCTTTCCATTCCTCCCCCGGCTTTCCGGGGGAGGGGGACCGCGCGGAGCGCGGTGGAGGGGTTCTTCGAGCGCTGAAAGAGCCCCTCCACCATGCTTCGCATGGTCCCCCTCCCCTCGAAATCGAGGGGAGGAATTCAAGATGACCGACGCCCGGATCCGCCGCCAGAAGGCGATCGCCGATCTGATCCGCGCCGAGCCGCTCGGAAGTCAGGAGGAAGTGACGGCGCGGCTGGGCGCCCTTGGTTTCTCGGTGACCCAGGCGACCGTCTCGCGCGATCTCGATCAGATGGGGGCGATAAAGGTGAAGCGGGGCGGTGCGCTGAGCTACGCCTTGCCCGACCAGCTCGGCGGCAACGACTGGGCCGCGGCCCGCCTCCAGCGGATCTTCGCGGAATGGGTGGTTTCGATCGAGGCCGCGGGCAATCTGCTCGTCATCCGAACGCCTCCCGGCTCGGCCCATCTCGTCGGCCTCGCGCTCGACCAGGCGAAGCTGGACGAGATCGCCGGCACGATCTGCGGCGACGACACCTTGTTCGCGGCTCTCAAGGACGGGATCGACCCGGGCGCGATGGCCGCCCGCTTCCGCAAATTATCGCAGGAGGGGTCCTAATGACCTCCCCTCCCTGGAAGGGAGGGGCCGGGGGTGGGTCCGCCGAAGGCGGGCTGAACTCCGAGCCCGAAGGGAAGCCTCGTTGCGCTCGCCTACCCGCCCCTAGCCCCTCCCTTCCAGGGAGGGGAACCATGATCGCAGGAATCCGTAGATGAACCTCCCGGCCCCCAAGAAGGTCGTGCTCGCTTATTCCGGCGGGCTCGACACCTCGATCATCCTGAAGTGGCTCCAGACCGAATATCAGGCCGAGGTCGTCACCTTCACCGCCGACCTCGGCCAGGGCGAGGAGGTCGAGCCGGCCCGCCGCAAGGCGGAGCTGCTGGGGATCCGCCCGGAGAACATCTTCATCGAGGATCTGAGGGAGGAGTTCGTCCGCGACTTCGTCTTCCCCATGTTCCGGGCCAACACGGTCTACGAGGGCCAGTATCTGCTCGGCACCTCCATCGCGCGGCCGCTGATCGCCAAGCGCCAGATCGAGATCGCGCGCGCCGTCGGCGCCGATGCGGTCTGTCACGGCGCCACCGGCAAGGGCAACGACCAGGTCCGCTTCGAGCTCGGCTATTATGCGCTCGAGCCCGACATCCGGGTCATCGCTCCCTGGCGCGAATGGGAATATGCGAGCCGCGAGCAGCTGATCGACTTCGCCGAGAAGCACCAGATCCCGATCTCCAAGGACAAGCGCGGCGAATCCCCCTTCTCGATCGACGCCAACCTCCTCCACTCCTCGTCCGAGGGAAAGGTGCTCGAGGACCCGTCAGTCGAGGCTCCGGAATATGTCCATCAGCGCACCCTCTCGCCGGAGGATGCGCCCGACAAGCCGACGGTCATCGAGATCGGCTTCGAGGCCGGCGATCCCGTTTCGGTAGACGGCGAGGCGCTGTCGCCGGCCGAGCTTCTCACACGCCTGAACCAGCTGGGCCATGACAACGGCATCGGCCGTCTGGACCTGGTCGAGAACCGCTTCGTCGGAATGAAGTCGCGCGGGGTCTACGAGACCCCCGGGGGCACGATCCTGCTCGCCGCGCATCGCGGCATCGAATCGATCGCGCTCGACGGCGGAGCGGGGCACCTCAAGGACGAGCTCATGCCGCGCTATGCCCAGCTCATCTACAACGGCTTCTGGTTCTCGCCGGAGCGCGAGATGCTGCAGGCGCTGATCGACAAGAGCCAGGAGCATGTCACCGGGAGGGTCCGGATGAAGCTCTACAAGGGCAATGCGACGGTGATCGGGCGGGAAAGCCCGCTCGCGCTCTACGATCAGGACCTGGTCACCTTCGAGGAAGGCTCGTCCAGCTACAGTCAGCGCGACGCGGCGGGTTTCATCCGGCTCAACGCCCTGAGGCTGAGGATCGGCGCCAATCGGGCGCGCAAGGCGGCAAACTAACCCGTCATCCCGGCGGAAGCCGGGATCTCGGGGAGACCCGCCGGGACTTCTCTTCCTGGGGTCCCGGCTTTCGCCGGGATGACGGCCGTCCGCCTTATGCGGATATTGACTTCGCCCAAAGCCGGTGGGATTTCTGAGCCCGTGGGGGCGTGGCCATGTGCCGCGCCGAAGGGAATCGGCGAAATCGCGAAGCCAGTGCGGTCCGGGCGCTCCGCCCGGCCTCGGCTTGGCGAGAGAAGGAGCGTCCAATGATCACCGCATTGAACATGACCGTCCCGCTGAAGCAGGATCCGGAGTCGCTGGCGAAGCTGCAGCAGCTCAAGGCCGTTTTCGCCGACCATATCCAGCCGGAGATCGACCGAGCCCTGCGCAAATCCAAGATCGTGCATTTCGCGCGGGTGCTCGTGATCCACGACCGGTTCCTGCAGGTGATCACCGAATTCGACGGCGATCCGGAGGAATATACGGAATTCTTCCGGCGCGAGCTTCCGCACGTCTTCAAGCCGATCTTCGAACTGGCGGACGGCGCTCCGCCATGGGACGAGCTGAACGACCAGGACAGCTTCTTCGAGGCCTCCAAGCATCTCAACGTGAAGGCGCTGGGCCGCTCCGAGGACGGCCGCGAGGAGCAGGGCTGGCTGTTCAGCTATTTCCCCAGGACGGTGCGCGAGATCGAGGAATCGCTTAGCGGGAGCGCCGGGAGCGAGAAACCGGCGGGCGGCGGTGCGCCGGCGGTCCCGGCCGCCGACCACGCACCGCCGGCGCCGGCGGGCGGAGCCCATGCCGCGGCGCTCCACGCCGCCGCGGCCGCCCTGACCGCGGCCGCCGCCGCCTTGACCGCGGCGGCGGGCGGGACTCCGCCGCAAAGTCAGGGGTGATCTAAATTCCTCCCCCGGATTTCAGGGGGAGGGGGACCAGCCGAAGGCTGGTGGAGGGGCCTTCGGGCGCTGGAAGAACCTCCTCCACCATGGTTCGCATGGTCCCCCTCCCCTGCAAAAGCGGGGAGGAATTGAGAAGGAAGCAGGCGATGACCGTCGACACGGGCGATATCCAGGGAATGGTGCTCGGCAACATCGCGGGCTACCGGCTGGTTCGGCACCTCATATTCTCGGCGCCCGATGCAGCCTCGCTCCGGCGCTTCGTGAGGGAGATCAGGCCGCTCATCCTGTTCGGCACCAACAAGCCGACGACGGCCCACGGCTGGGTCGCCAATCTCAGCTTCGCGCCGGGCGCGATGGCGCAGCTGCTCGCCCCCGACGTCTACGCCAAGCTCGAAAGCACCTTCCGCTGCCCGCCCGACGCCGAGCGGATCGGCGACGTCGGCTCCAGCGCGCCGGCGAACTGGTGGGAGCGCCGGTTCCGGGGGGAGGAGGTGAGCTGCTTCGTCCATATCCACGCCGTCGGCGAGGCCCAGCTCGAATCGGCGACCGCCGAGATGATCGAGGAAGCGGCCGCGGCCGGGCTGACCGAGAAGATCCCGCGCGCGTCCGGTGGACGGCTCGACGGCGCCTTCCTCGGCTTCGGACCGGGCGGAAAGGGGGCGCGGCTCCATTTCGGCTATGTCGACGGCCTCTCCAACGGCAAGGTCGCCTGGGAAGGCGCGCCGAGCCCGGAGCGGCCCGTCGACCGCCGCTCGGTCGTGATCGGCCATTATGACGACCGCTTCCCCTGCGCCCCGGCGCGCGATCCGGCCGCGACGGTGCTTCGGGATTCCAGCTACATCGTGTTCCGCTGGATCTACCAGGACGTGGCGACCTTCGAGCGCTTCCTCAGCGTCAAGGGTCCGCCGCTCTTCCCCAAGCTGCCGCCGGATGAGGCGCGCGAGCTTCTGGCGGCCAAGATCATGGGCCGCTGGCGCGACGGAACCCCGCTCTGCCTCTCGCCTCACGCTCCGGCGCCGGAACGATGCGAGGAGAGCTTCGCCTTCGCCGAGGACATTCAGGGAATCGCCTGCCCGGTGTCCTCGCACGTCAGGGTGATGAATCCGCGCGACCAGGAATTGTCCGGAATGTCGGTGACGACGGGCGTGCCGCAGATCGTCCGGCGGGGGATGCCCTACGGTCCGGAGCTGAAGGGCGACAAGGACGACGGGGTCGACCGCGGCATATTGGGGATCTTCGTCTGCGCCTCGATCCGCGAGCAGTTCATGAGGCTCGCCGCCTGGGGTCAGCGCAACAATTTCAGCAACGCTTTCCCGGCCCATGGACGGGACCAGGACGCCCTGATCGGAAACCGCGCGGTGCCGGGGGCGACCAAGGTGTTCCGGATCCCGCCGGGCCCGGCGGGCGGCGGAGTCGCGACGGAGCTGCCCGACTTCATCCGCACCAAGGGGACGCAGTATCTGCTGATGCCGAGCGGGCAGACCTTGTCGAGACTGGTGCCGCTCTGACTTGCCGGCCCATTCGAAGATGGGGAGGGGGACCAGCGAAGCTGGTGGAGGGGTGACCTGGCTCGGACTCCGGCGGCTCCGGCGCCAACTCTCGGTTTTCTGCGGCGGTCACCCCTCCACCAGGTTACGCCTGGTCCCCCTCCCCATGCTGTGCATGGGGAGGCAAATGGAGCGCCTTCTTCGCTTTCTCCACCTGCTCCCTCACCCGCACCGGCGCGGTTCCGCCGTAGCTGGTCCGGCTCGCCACCGAGGCGTCCACCGTCAGGACGCCGTAGACCCGCTCGTTTATCCTCGGGTCGATCGACTGAAGTACGCCCAGCTCCAGCTCCGCCAGGCCGACGCCCTGCTCCTCCGCCGCCGCCACCGCGCGCCCGACGACATGGTGCGCCTCCCGGAACGGCACCCCGGCCTCGCGCACCAGCCAGTCGGCGAGGTCGGTGGCGGTGGCGAAGCCGGCGCCGGCGGCGGCGCGCATCCGCGCGGCATCGAAGCGGGTCGCCTCCACCATTCCCGCCAGCGCCTGCAGCGACAGCATCAGCAGATCGTGGGCCTCGAAGACCGGCGGCTTGTCGTCCTGCATGTCCTTCGAATAAGCCAGCGGCAGCCCCTTCATCGTCATCACCAGGGCGACCATGGCCCCGGCGATCCGCCCCGAATGGCCGCGGACGAGCTCGGCCGCGTCGGGGTTGCGCTTCTGGGGCATGATCGAGGAGCCGGTGCTGAACGCGTCGGGGAGGATCGCGAAGCCGAAGGGCTGGCTCGCCCAGATGATCATTTCCTCCGCCAGGCGGGACAGGTGGAGCGAGCATTGGGTCGCCGCCATCAGATAATCGAGCGCGAAATCCCGGTCCGAAACGGCGTCGAGCGAATTGGCGCAGGGCCGGTCGAATCCAAGAGCCGCCGCGGTGGCCTCGCGGTCGATGGGAAAGGAGGTGCCGGCGAGCGCGGCCGCGCCGAGGGGGCTTTCGTTCATCCGGGCGCGGGCGCCGCCCAAGCGCGAGCGGTCGCGCTCCAGCATCTCGTAATAAGCCATCAGATGGTGGCCCAGAGTGACGGGTTGGGCCGACTGGAGGTGCGTGAAACCGGGCATGACCGTCTCCGCATGCTCCTCCGCCCGGGCGACGAGGATTCGCTGGAAGGCGGCTATCGCCTCGTCGGTTTCGTCGGCGGCGTTGCGCACCCAGAGGCGGAAATCGGTGGCGACCTGGTCGTTGCGGGAGCGGGCGGTGTGGAGCCGGCCGGCGGCGGGCCCGATCAGCTCGGCCAGACGAGCCTCGACATGCATGTGGATGTCCTCGAGCGTGGGGTCCTCGCGCACCCCCGTCCGGGCATATTCGTCCGCGATCCGCTCCAGCCCCTCGGCGATCGCGGACGCGTGCTCCTCGGAAACGATCCCCTGCGTCTCCAGCATCGCGACGTGAGCGAGCGAGGCCGCGATGTCCTCGCGCCACAGCCTCTTGTCGACTCCGATCGAGGCGTTGATCTCGCGCATCAGCGCCGCCGGGCCGCCGGCGAAGCGGCCGCCCCACATCAGGTTGCTCGGCTTGTCGTCGGCGACGGCTTTTCTCCCTTGGAGCGGGGATAGGGCAAAGGCTCGTCGAGGCCAAGATTTGCCTCCCCATCTGGCGATTGGGAGGCAGAGCGGTTAAGCCCACCGCCATGCGCCAGGCCACCGGCTCCCTCGATTTCCAGACGACCCGCCAGGGCCTTCACGAAATAACCCGCGAGGTCGAAGGCTGGACCTCCGCCCAAGGCCTCACCGAAGGCCTGCTCACCCTCTTCTGCCGCCACACCTCCGCATCGCTCATCATCCAGGAGAATGCGGCGCCCGAGGTCCGCACCGATATCGAAGCGTGGATCGGCCGCCTCGCTCCGGAGGATCCCTCCGCCTACGCCCATCGCGACGAGGGGCCGGACGACATGCCGGCGCACCTGCGCACGATCCTCACCCAGGTCCAGCTCTCCATCCCGCTCCTGGACGGCCGTCTCGCGCTCGGCACCTGGCAGGGGATCTACCTGTTCGAGCACCGGCGCCGGCCGCACCGGCGAAGCCTCGCCTTGCACCTGATCGGCGAGTGAAGAAATGAGCCTGGAATCCGTCCGCGCCTGGCTCTGCGCCAACGCCCCGGAACTGCCGCTGATCGAGGTGGCCCAGAGCACCGCCACCGTCGACTCCGCGGCGCGGGCGCTCGGGGTCGAGCCCGGGCGGATCGCCAAGACGCTGGCCGTCCGGGTGCGCGACGAGGTCTTCCTGCTGGTGACGCGCGGCGACGCGCGGCTCGACAACGGCAAGACCAAGGCCGAGTTCGCGGGCCGGCCGCGGATGCTCGGGCCGGAGGAGACCCTGGCTCTGACCGGGCATCCCGTCGGCGGGGTCTGCCCGTTCGGGCTCGCGACCCAGCTGCCCGTCTATTGCGACGTCTCGCTGAGGGATTTCGGCCTCGTCTATCCCGCGGCGGGTTCGCTCAACAGCTCGGTGGAGGTGAGTCCGGACCGGCTGTTCGACCTCGTCGGTCAGCGCTGGGTGGACCTTTGCCGGCCCGCGGACGCAAACCGTCATCCCGGCGGAAGCCGGGACCTCGGGGAGACACGTCGAGACTTTCCGACCTGAGATCCCGGCTTTCGCCGGGATGACGTGGGACGCTTCCTTCCATTGATCGGATGGGTGAAGCGCTCCTATGATCGCGGCATGAAGCGCTTTCTCACCCTCCTCGCCGCACCGCTCCTCCTGCCCGCCTGCGCCACCGCCGCGCCCGGCCCCGCCACGGCCGTGCCGGCAGTGGCCGGATGGCGGACCGTCGCCACCGATGCCGACCGCGAGCGGGTCCGAAAGTGGCGCACCGCGTGGGTGCGCGCGCTGGCGGAGGCGAAGGCCGGCGGCCACTCGGCCGAGATCGCCGCGGAAGGCGTCCTGCTGCAGCCCGACGCAGGCGTGCGCGGCCCCGCTCCGCCCGCCGGCGACTATCGCTGCCGGGTGCTGAAGATCGGCAGCCAGGGAGCGGAAGGGCTCCAATATGTCGCCTATCCGGCGTTCGAATGCCGGATCTCCGCCGGCGCCGGCGTGATGGACTTCGTCAAGCGCACCGGCTCGCAGCGGCCGGTCGGGCGGCTGTTCGCCGACGGCGAGCGGCGCATGATCTTCCTCGGCACGCTTCAGCTTGGCGATGAACGGGGAGTCCTTCGCTACGGCCATGACCGCCAGCGCGACATGATCGGCCTGCTGGAGCGGGTCGGCGAGCGCCGCTGGCGGATGGCCTTCCCCTATCCCGCCTTCGAATCCACGCTCGACGTGATCGAGCTCGTGCCCAAGGACTGAATGATGCATTCCTCCCCGAGCCGGTCTCGGGGAGGGGGACCGCGCCGCGAGCGGCGTGGTGGAGGGGAAAACGGATTCGGAATTCCCCCTCCACCAGGCTTCGCCTGGTCCCCCTCCCCGAGCAAGCTCGGGGAGGAATTTAGGGCCTCGACCGTCCTGCAAATCCGGCTACACCCGTGCCATGCGCTACCTCCCGATCGTTGCCCTCCTCGCTTTCTCCGCTCCGGCGGCGGCCGATCCGCTCTCCGATCAGGTGCGGCAGGACATGCCGTCGCTGATGGCGCTCTATCGCGAGCTCCACGCCAATCCGGAGCTGTCGATGCAGGAGGTGAAGACCTCCGCCCGGCTCGCCGCCGAGACCAGGAAGCTCGGCTTCGAGGTCACCGCCGGGGTCGGCAAGACGGGTGTGGTCGCGGTGATGAAGAACGGCCCCGGCCCGGTGCTCCTGATGCGCGCCGACATGGATGCATTGCCGGTCGTCGAGCAGACGGGCCTGCCCTTCGCGAGCAAGGTCAAGGCGAAGAGCGTCGCCGGCACGGAGAGCGGGGTCATGCACGCCTGCGGCCACGACACCCACATGACCGGCTGGCTGGGCACCGCTCGGCGGCTGGCGGCGATGAAGAGCCAGTGGTCGGGAACGCTGGTGATGATCCTCCAGCCGGCCGAGGAAACCGGCGAGGGCGCGAGGGCGATGCTCGCCGACGGCCTCTTCACCCGCTTCCCGAAGCCGACCCATGCGCTGGCGTGGCACGACAGCGCATCGCTTCCGGCCGGAGTGCTCGGGATCACCGTCGGCCCGGCCTTCGCCAATGTCGACACGGTCGACATCGCGGTGAAGGGCGTCGGCGGCCACGGCGCGGTGCCGCAGAACACGCGCGACCCCATCGTCCTCGCCAGCCGGATCGTCGGCACTCTGCAGACCCTCGTCAGCCGCGAGCTCGACCCGCAGGACGCGGCGGTGGTCACCGTCGGCAGCTTCCAGAGCGGCACCAAGCACAACATCATATCGGACCAGGCGACGTTGCTGCTCACGGTGCGCAGCTACAGCCAGAAGACCCGCCGGGCCCTGCTCGACGGGATCCAGCGCATCGCCCGGGGAGAGGCGATCGCGGCCGGCGTCCCCGAAGACAAGATGCCGATCGTGACGATAAGGGAGGGCGAGTTCACTCCGGCGGCGATCAACACGGAGAAGCTGAGCGCCGACACCGCGGCACTGTTCCGGCAGCGCTTCGGAGCGGAACGCGTCCGAGTCGTGCCGCCGCCGATGGTGGGGGAGGATTTCGGCCGCTACCACCTCGCCGACGAGAAGATCGAGAGCCTGATCTTCTGGGTCGGTGGCGTCCCCCAGGCGAAATGGGACGCGGCCGCAGGCGACACCTCGAAGCTTCCCTCGCTCCACAGCCCGTTCTGGGCGCCCGAAGCGGAAACGGTGATCGCCACCGGAATCGAGGCGATGGTGACGGGGGCGATGGGGGTGCTGGGGAAGAAGTGACCGTCATCCCGGCGGAAGCCAGGACCTCGGGGAGACCCGCTGTGACTTCTCGTCCTGAGGTCCCGGCATTCGCCGGGATGACGGGAATGGATGAGCGCCGGCAGGGCCTAGAGCGCCGGGCGTTGAATTTGCATCGTCATCCCGGGCTTGACCGGGATCCACCTTCTTGCTGGCCGTCGCGGCAAGGTAAGGTGGATGCCGGATCAAGTCCGGCATGACGAGGCGGCGCGGATTTAGCGCGCGATGTTCTAGGGTCTGTCCTGTTCGGACGGAAGCGGCCCACCTAGGCATGCCGGACTTGATCCGGCGTCCACTGTTGCCTTCCGCGGCAGCGACTTGAAGAAGGTTGACCCCGGATCAAGTCGGGGCTGACGATTCCAGCTCAACAAGGACGAGGTCTAGGCGCCGTCCAGGATGGTTTCGATCGCCCGCTCGACTTCCTCGATGTCCGCCATCCCGTCGACCCGGCGGACGAGGCCTCGGGCATCGTAATAAGGAAGGATGGGCGCGGTTTTCGCGCGATATTCGGCCAGGCGCGTCCGGACCGTCTCCTCATTGTCGTCGGGACGCCGCTTGAACTCTTCCGACCCGCAGACGTCGCACAGGGTCTCGACCTGGGGCACCTTGAAACGGTCGTGATAGCCTTCTCCGCACTTGGCGCAGGAGAAGCGGCCGGTGATCCGGTCGACGAGCGCGTCGGCATCGACCAGCAACTCGATGACGTGATCGAGCTTCATCCCGCGCTCGGCCAGCAGGGCGTCGAGCGAAATCGCCTGCGCCTCCGTGCGCGGATAGCCGTCGAAGATGAATCCGGAGCCGGAATAGCGCTCCGGCAGATCGAGGCGATTGGCGATGAGCTCGTTGACGACGTCGTCGGGGACCAGCTCCCCGGCCTCCATGATCGCCTTGGCGCGGAGACCGACGGGGCTGCCCGCCTTGATCGCTTCGCGCAGCATGTCGCCGGTGGAGAGCTGGACGAGGCCTCGCTCGGCAATCAGGCGGCCGGCCTGGGTGCCCTTCCCCGCGCCCGGAGGTCCGAGGAGGATTATGTTCACGAGTGAGCGCTTGCCGCGAACGTAGACCTCATCGCCCGCGCCCGCCCTTCAGCTTCGCCTTCTTGATGAGGTCGCCATATTGATGGGCGATGAGGTGGCTCTGGATCTGGGTGACCGTGTCCATCGTCACGTTGACGACGATGAGCAGGGACGTGCCGCCGAGGTAGAAGGGGATGCCGGCCCGGGCGATGAAGAATTCCGGCACCAGGCAGATGAGCGTCAGGTAGGCGGCGCCGATGACGGTGATGCGCGTGAGGACGTAGTCGAGATATTCCTCGGTGCGCTTGCCCGGCCGGATGCCCGGGATGAAGCCGCCGTAGCGCTTCAGATTCTCGGCCGTCTCCTCCGGGTTGAAGACAACCGCCGTGTAGAAGAAGCAGAAGAAGATGATTCCCGCGGCATAGAGCGCCATGTAGAGCGGGGCGCCGTGCTGGAGAGCGGTGGTGACGGTGATCAGGATGTCGCCCCAGGTGCTCTCGCCGGAAGCGCGGTTGCCGGCGAACTGGGCGATGGTCAGCGGCATCAGCAGCAGCGACGAGGCGAAGATCGGCGGGATCACGCCCGCGGTGTTGATCTTCAGCGGGAGGTGCGACTTCTCGGCCTGCATCTGGCCGCGGGCGGTCTGCCGCTTGGGATATTGGATCAGCACCCGGCGCTGCGCCCGCTCCATGAAGCAGATGAACAGGATGAGGAGCGCGGTCGCGGCGATCACGCCGAAGATGAGGAGCGGCGAAAGCGTTCCGGTGCGGCCGCTCTCGAACACCTGGACGAGAGTCGTCGGCAGCTGGGCGACGATCCCGGCCATGATGATCAGGGAGACGCCGTTGCCGATGCCGCGCGCGGTGATCTGCTCGCCCAGCCACATCAGGAACATGGTTCCGCCGATCAGGGTCACGACGGTGGTGATCCGGAACATCATTCCCGGATCGAGGACCGCCGAGCCGCTGCTCTGCTGGCCCCAGCCTTCCAGTCCGACGGCGATGAAATAGCCCTGGATGGCGCACAGGAGGACGGTGCCGTAGCGGGTATATTGGTTGATCTTCTTGCGGCCGCTCTCGCCCTCTTTCTTGAGGGCGGCGAGCGTCGGCGACATGGAGGTGGCCAGCTGCACGACGATGGAGGCGGTGATGTAGGGCATCACGCCGAGCGCGATCAGGCTCATCCGCTCCAGGCTTCCGCCGGAGAACATGTTGAAGAAATCGAGGACTCCGCCGCGCGTCGTGTCGAACAGGTTGGCGAGGGCCCGCGGGTCGATCCCCGGCAGCGGAACGAAGCTGAGCAGGCGGAAGACGATGAGCGCCCCGAGCGTGAACCAGAGACGCTTCTTGAGATCCGTGGCCTTGGCGAAATTCGCCAGGCTGAGGTTGGAAGCCATCTGTTCGGCTGCGGATGCCATGTTGGTTCGATCCCTTAGAAACTCGGGTTCATATAGGCCGTACCGCCGTCATTGCGAGGACCCGGGACCTGATCCGGGGAACGAAGCAATCAGCGGCAGCCGCTGGATCGCTCCCCCCGGCTTTCGCCGGGGTCGCAATGACGGGTTACGCGTTGGTCCGCTTCTTGACGCTGTTCTTCTTCGCGGCGGCCTTCTCGGAAGCAGGGACGACCTCGATCAGCTCGACCGAGCCGCCGGCGGCTTCGACCGCCTCGCGGGCGCCCTTGGACACTCCGGCGACCCGCAAGGCGAGCTTCGCGGTGAGGCTGCCCTTGCCGAGCAGGCGGACGCCGTCCTTGCCGCCGCGCGACAGGCCGGCGGCGCGGAGCGCCTCCTGGTCGATCGTTCCGTCGGCGGAGAGGGTTCCGGCGTCGATCGCCTTCTGGATCATGCCGACGTTCACCTCGGCGAAGTCCTTGGCGAAGATGTTGTTGAAGCCGCGCTTCGGCAGCCGCATGTGGAGCGGCATCTGGCCGCCCTCGAAGCCGAAGACGCTGACGCCCGAGCGCGACTTGGCGCCCTTCTGGCCGCGGCCGGCGGTCTTGCCGAGGCCGGAGCCGAT
>DASVTN010000157.1:0-57208 GCA_036387555.1 Allosphingosinicella sp.
CCCTGCGGGTTGTCGGCCAGAAGCTTGGAAAGGATCAGCAGCGAGTTGAGCGGAGTCCTGAGCTCGTGTGACATGTTGGCGAGGAACTCGGACTTGTATTTGGACGTCAGCGCCAGCTGCTCGGCTTTCTCCTCGACCGCGCGGCGGGCCATGTCGATCTCGAGGTTCTTGGCCTCCACCTGCTTCTTCTCGTTCTCGAGCAGCTGGGCCTTCTCCTGAAGCTCCTCGTTGGTGTTGTGAAGCTCCTCCTGCTTGGTGGTGAGCTCCGTCTGGCGCGCCTGAAGCTCCTGGGTGAGCAGCTGGGACTGCTTCAGCAGGCCCTCGGTGCGCATGGTCGCGGCGATCGTGTTCAAGACGATTCCGACCGATTCCATCAGCTGGTCGAGGAAGCTCTGGTGGGTCTCGTTGAAGTGGTTGAACGAGGCGAGCTCGATCACCGCCTTGACGTCGTCCTCGAACAACGCCGGGAGGATGTTGATGTTGGCCGGGGTGGCGTGGCCGAGGCCGGAGCCGATCCGGATGAAGTCGCCCGGCACGTTCTGGAGAAGGATCGGGCGCTTGTCGGCCGCGGCCTGGCCGACCAGGCCCTCGCGGAGCTTGAACTCGCGCTTCAGCTCGTCATGGCTCTCGGCGCCGTAGCTGGCGACGAGCTCGAGCTTGGTCTCCTCCTCCTCGCGCTTGGTGACGTAGAAGACGCCGTATTGGGCGTTCACCAGCGGCGCCAGCTCGGCCATGATCAGGTTGGAGACGGTGGCGAGATCGCGCTCGCCCTGGAGCATCCGGCTGAAGCGGGCGAGGTTGGTCTTGAGCCAATCCTGCTCCGCATTCTTCAAGGTCTGCTCCTTGAGGTTGCGGATCATCTCGTTGATGTTGTCCTTGAGCGCCGCCATCTCGCCCGAGGCCTCGACGGCGATCGAGCGGGTGAGGTCGCCCTTGGTGACGGCGGTCGCCACGTCCGCGATCGAGCGAACCTGGTTGGTGAGGTTCGCGGCGAGCTGGTTCACGTTGTCGGTGAGATCGCGCCACAGGCCGGCGGCTCCCGGCACGCGCGCCTGGCCGCCCAGCTTGCCTTCGATTCCGACCTCGCGGGCCATGTTGGTGACCTGGTCGGCGAAGGTGGCGAGGGTCTCGATCATGAAGTTGATCGTCTCGGCCAGGGCGGCGATCTCGCCCTTGGCGTCCACCGTCAGCTTGCGCTTGAGATTGCCCTGGGCAACGGCCGTCACGACATCGGCGATGCCGCGCACCTGGTTGGTGAGATTGGTCGCCATCAAGTTGACGTTGTCCGTCAGGTCCTTCCACGTTCCGCCGACCCCCGGCACCTGCGCCTGGCCGCCGAGCTTGCCTTCGGTTCCGACCTCCCTCGCCACACGAGTCACCTCGGAGGCGAAGCCGTTCAGCTGATCGACCATGACGTTGATCGTGTTCTTGAGCTCGAGGATCTCGCCCTTCACGTCGACGGTGATCTTCTTGGACAGGTCGCCCCTCGCCACGGCGGTGGTCACGTCGGCGATGTTTCGGACCTGGCCGGTCAGATTCTCGGCCATCAGGTTCACGTTGTCGGTCAGATCCTTCCAAGTGCCCGCGACACCCGGGACCTGCGCCTGGCCGCCCAGCTTTCCTTCGGTTCCGACCTCCCTCGCCACTCGGGTCACCTCGGAGGCGAAGCCGTTGAGCTGGTCGACCATGACGTTGATCGTGTTCTTGAGCTCGAGAATCTCGCCGCGAACGTCGACGGTGATCTTCTTGGAGAGATCGCCCAGCGCGACCGCCGTGGTCACCTCGGCGATGTTGCGGACCTGGCCCGTCAGGTTGGCGGCCAGCTCGTTCACGTTGTTGGTGAGATCCTTCCAGGTGCCGCCGACGCCCTCCACCTTGGCCTGGCCGCCCAGCTTTCCTTCCGAACCCACCTCGCGCGCCACTCGGGACACCTCGGAGGCGAAGGAGTTGAGCTGGTCCACCATTGTGTTGATGGTGTTCTTGAGCTCGAGGATCTCGCCCTTCACCTCGACCGTGATCTTCTTGGAAAGGTCGCCCGAGGCCACCGCGGTGGTCACTTCGGCGATGTTGCGGACCTGACCCGTGAGGTTGCCGGCCATGGCGTTCACGTTGTCGGTGAGATCGGCCCAGGTGCCGGCGACGCCTTCCACCCGCGCCTGGCCCCCGAGCTTTCCTTCCGAGCCGACCTCGCGCGCCACCCGCGTCACTTCGGAGGCGAAGGAGTTGAGCTGGTCGACCATGACGTTGATCGTGTTCTTGAGCTCGAGGATCTCGCCCTTCACGTCGACGGTGATCTTCTTCGACAGATCGCCTCGGGCCACGGCGGTGGTCACCTCGGCGATGTTGCGGACCTGGCCCGTGAGGTTGGCGGCCATCAGGTTCACGTTGTCGGTAAGGTCGGCCCAGGTGCCGGCCACTCCGGGCACCTGCGCCTGGCCGCCGAGCTTGCCCTCGGTTCCGACCTCCCTCGCCACTCGCGTCACCTCGGAGGCGAAGCCGTTGAGCTGGTCGACCATGGTGTTGATCGTGTTCTTGAGCTCGAGGATCTCGCCCTTCACGTCCACCGTGATCTTCTTGGACAAGTCGCCCGAGGCCACGGCGGTGGTCACCTCGGCGATGTTGCGGACCTGGCCGGTCAAATTGTCGGCCATCAGGTTCACGTTGTCGGTCAGGTCCTTCCAGGTTCCGCCGACTCCCGGCACCTGCGCCTGGCCGCCGAGCTTTCCTTCGGTTCCGACCTCGCGGGCGACGCGGGTCACCTCGGAGGCGAAGGCGTTGAGCTGGTCGACCATGACGTTGATCGTGTTCTTGAGCTCGAGGATCTCGCCCTTCACGTCGACGGTGATCTTCTTGGAAAGATCGCCCGACGCCACGGCCGTCGTCACCTCGGCGATGTTGCGGACCTGGCCGGTGAGGTTCTCGGCCATCAGGTTGACGTTGTCGGTCAGATCCTTCCAGGTGCCGGCGACTCCTTCCACCCGCGCCTGGCCGCCCAGCTTTCCTTCCGTACCCACTTCGCGGGCGACTCGGGTCACCTCGGAAGCGAAGCTGTTGAGCTGGTCGACCATGACGTTGATCGTGTTCTTCAGCTCGAGGATCTCGCCCTTCACCTCGACGGTGATCTTCTTGGAAAGGTCGCCGCTAGCGACGGCGGTGGTCACCTCGGCGATGTTGCGGACCTGGCCCGTGAGGTTGGTGGCCATCGCGTTGACGTTGTCGGTGAGGTCCTTCCAGGTGCCGGCGACGCCCTTCACGTTGGCCTGGCCGCCGAGCTTGCCCTCGGTTCCGACCTCGCGCGCCACGCGGGTCACCTCGGAGGCGAAGGAGGCGAGCTGCTCCACCATGGTGTTGACGATCTTGCCGATGCGAAGGAACTCGCCCCTCAGGGGCCGGCCGTCGATCTCGACGGTCATGGACTGCGACAGGTCGCCCTTGGCGACCGCGCCGATGACTCGGGCGACCTCGGCGGTCGGCTGGACCATGTCCTCGATCAGCTCGTTGACCGAGCGGATGGCGGATTCCCAACCCCCGGTCGCCGCCTTGACCCGGCCGCGCTGGCTGATCTTGCCTTCCTTTCCCACCACCTGGGAAAGGCGCCCGAGCTCGTCGGTCATCTGCTGGTTGAGAGCGACCGTCTCGTTGAACAGTCGGGCGATCTCGCCGTCCTCGCCGGGAAGATCTTCCGACAGCCGGACCGAAAAATCTCCCCGGCGGAAGCTGCGCAGGGCGCTCAGGAGCTGACGGCGATCGATGAAGTCGCGCGGGGCCTGGACGTTCACTCAACACTCCTTCGTGCGTATTCCCCGCCCGAAAACTCGATCACAGGCCCCCGCCCGTGCCGCCAGCATAGCCGAAGGATGAAAATTTCCACCCCAGAAACTTGCAAAGCGTGCGATTAACCAGTCAGCCGCATTGCCTTGGCCCTGGGGGCGGAAAGGCGGCGGCCGGTTCGGTACAATTCGACACCCGTCATGTGGACTCGGCCAGGATCGACTGCCGGCCAGTGCTTGACGCGGCGGCTACAGCCAACGCCGCGTGCCGTCGCGATAGGTATCATATTGCGTGCCCAGCGTCTTGCCGAGGTGCGCCTCCTCCAGTCGGACCTGAATCTGGATCAGCGCCTCGCCCAGGACGAAGATCGCCAAAGCGGCTCCGGTCGGCAGCGCCAAAAGCAGGGCGAGCAAAGCAAGCCTCATCCCGAGGAAGATGGGATTGCGGCTCAGCGCGAAGACGCCGGTCTTCACGAGGGGCGGCTGGGCGGTCGAGTCGATACCGATCCGCCACGATCCGCCCATTTGCGCTTGCGCCCCGATTACCCAGACGAGGGAGGCCACGAGCAGGATCCAGCCCATGAGCCGCAGGGATCCGTCTTCCAGCCACGACAAGCGGCCCAGGGCCTCGAGCGGCAGTCCCGCGGCCGGCGGAACCAGCATCGCGGGTATGGCGAACAGCGTGGCGCGAAACCATCTCCCGACGACGCCCTCCGCGCTGTCGTCACGGGGAACAACCAGCGCTCTCGTTCCATATCGTCTCCACAGGCGCCATGTCGGCCAGAAGAAGGCCGAGGCGAAGAAAAGCGCGAAATAGGCGAGAAGCCCGATCGCCATGGTCTGGTCGTCGTGCATTGTCCGCTCCCTCTCGATTTCTGGACCGGCCGCTTCTATGAACCTTGTAGCCACTACAGGGTCAAGCGCTTCATGAAGATCGGCGACATCGCGGCGGCGACCGGAGTCCATGTCGAAACTATCCGCTATTACGAGCGGGAGGGGCTGGTGCCGTCTCCGCCCCGGACGGCCTCCAACTACCGGAGCTACGGTGACGCGCACCGCCGGCGCCTCACCTTCATCCGTCGGGCCCGTGATCTCGGCTTCTCGCTCGGACAGGTCCGCGAATTGCTCGACCTCGCCGACGATCGCGAGCGGCCCTGCGTCGCGGTCGACGAGATCGCCAGCAAGCACCTGCTGAGGGTCCGTGAGAAGATCGCCGAACTGACCGCGCTGCGAAAGGAGCTCGACCATATGATCGGCCAGTGCCGTAACGGCAGCATCTCGGAGTGCCGGATCATCGACGCCTTGGCGCCCGAAACCGGCCGCGTCCCGACGCGGTGAGCGACCGGATACCCCTCCCGCAGGCGCGGCGGATCGCGCTGGCCGCGCAAGGCTTCGGCCGGGAGCGGCCCGAAGGCGTGACCCCGCGTCATGCAGGGGCGATCATCGCCCGGCTCGGCCTCCACCAGATCGACAGCGTCAACGTGCTGGTGCGGGCACATTATCTGCCGGCCTTCTCGAGGCTCGGCGCCTATGACCGAGGCCTTATCGACCGCGCCGCCTGGGGCCCGAAGCGCGAGCGGCGGCTGTTCGAATATTGGGGCCACGAAGCCTCGCTTCTGCCGCTGGAGATGCATCCGCTGCTGCGCTGGCGGATGGATCGCGCCAACCGCGGCGAAATCGGTTGGGGGAGCCTCAAGGCCTTCGCCGGCGAACGGCGAGCGGAGGCGCGGGCCGTCCTCGGCCGGATCCGGAGCGAGGGGCCGCTCGCCGCTTCGGATTTCGACGACGGGAGGGGCAAAGGCGGCTGGTGGCAATGGGGCGAGGCCAAGCGGGCGCTGGAATGGCTGTTCTGGGCCGGGCTCGTCACCACCGCCACCCGCCGGCCGAGCTTCGAGCGGCTCTACGATCTCAGCGAACGGGTCATCCCCGCCGAAATCCTGGCGCTTCCGACGCCGCCGGAGGCGGACGCGAAGAGGGCGCTGGTGGCGCATTCGGCCAAGGCGCTCGGGATCGCCACCGAGGCCGAGCTGAGGGACTATTTCCGCCTGAAACCGGAGGAAACCCGTCGGGCGGTTGCGGAGCTGGTGGAGGAGGGGATCCTGCTGCCGGCGGCGGTCGAGGGCTGGACGAGGCCCGCTTTCCTTCACCGCGACGCCCGCCGGCCCCGCCGGGTGACCGGCCAGGCCTTGCTCGCCCCCTTCGATCCGCTGGTGTGGGAGCGCGACCGAACCGAGCGGCTGTTCGGCTTCCGCTACCGGATCGAGATCTACACGCCGGTGCACAAGCGGGTGCACGGCTATTACGTTCTGCCCTTCCTGCTCGACGAGCGGCTCGTCGCCCGGGTAGATCTCAAGGCCGACCGCCAGCGTTCCCGGCTGCGGGTGCAGGCGGCGAGCCTTGAGCCCGGGGCGCCGCCGGAGACGCTCGAGCGGCTCGAGCGCGAGCTGGAACTGACGGCCCGGTGGCTGGGGCTGGACGCCGTCGAGCGCGCCCGCTGATCCATGCTGCGTCCGCGCAGCCACACACTTGTATAAATCGGACAAATGCCTTGTCAGCTTCCGCCGCTTGCATATAGGGAATCGGTCCACAGAAGCCCGAAAACGGGCTCGCCAGCCGGGGAGGCTTTGAACATGCGCCTGAAGACACTCGTCCTGTGTTCCTCGTCCGCCGCGATCCTCGCCTTCGCGGCGACGCCCGCAATGGCCCAGAGCGACCCGTCGACGCCTCCCGACCCGGCGGTCGAAGCGCAGGAATCGCCGGCCGACACGGAAGCGGGAGCCGCGCAGACCGACGACGCGGTCGACACCGCCGCCGAGCCCGAGGCCGAAACCGAGATCGTCGTCACCGGCCTTCGCCGAAGCCTTCAGTCGGCCCAGAACATCCGGCGCAATTCCGAGCAGATCGTGGATGCGATCGTGGCCGAGGACATCGGCAAGCTGCCCGACGTCACGGCGTCGGCGGCGCTCGCCCGAATCCCGGGCGTCCAGGCCAACCGCGCCGCGGGCGAAGCGGCGGAAGTGCGCATCCGCGGCCTTCCGGACATCAGCACGACCTATAACGGCCGCGAGATCTTCACGCGCGACGAGCGCTTCGTCGCCATCCAGGACTTTCCGGCGGGCAGCGTCGCGGCGCTCGAAGTGTTCAAATCCGGCACCGCCAACCAGGTCGAAGGCGGCCTCGGCGGCCAGGTCAACGTACGGTCGCGCCGTCCGTTCGACTTCACCGGCTTCGAGCTCTCCGGCCAGCTCAACGCGGTCAAGTTCGAGCAGTCCGGCAAATGGGACTGGAACGGCAACATCCTCGCCAGCAATCGCTGGGACGTGGGTGACGGCGAGTTCGGAATGCTCATCAACTTCGCGGTGACGAACACCGACTTCCTGGATTCGACGCGGGAGAACGATCTGTTCGTATCGCCTCGCCCCGCCTCCGGCAGCCGGCCGGCGTTCATCGCTCCGAACGGCAGCGGATTGTTCTACGGCAGTGGCGACCGGGTGCGGCCGTCGGGCAACGCCGCGATCCAGTACAAGCCCAATCCCGACCTGCAATTCTATGTCGACGCGCTCTACCAGGGCTATCGCGGGCGTGACAGCAACTTCTGGATGTTCGTCCCGCTGTTCGACAATTCCACCCTCACCGACGTCGTTTTCGACAGCAAGGGCGTTCCGACCAGGGCGCGCGTCAACAGCCCGAATGCGCCGGACGGATTCCAGGAATTCCGAAACTCCGATACCGATACCGCCCAGGTCGGCGGCGGAGTCATCTTCGACGTCACCCGCGACCTCAAGCTTTCGGCCGACCTCGCCTGGACTTCGTCGGTCTTCGACGAGCAGCAGGTCAACATCGACTATGCGCTCAACGCCTCGCCCGAGCGCCTGGTCGTGTTCAGCCATCAGGACGGCCCCGGCGGCGGTTCGTTCGATTACCTCAACTACGACACGACCAACCCGGCCAATTACCTCTATCGCGGCCTCTTCCAGCGCAGCGAGTATCGCAAGGGCGAGGACATCCAGTTCCGGATCGATGCGGAGTGGGACACGGGATGGTCGGCGCTGCCGCGCCTGCAGGTCGGCATCCGCCACAGCAACCGCGACGCGCAGCGGCGCGAGGGCGCCGTCTACCGCGGCACCGGACCGCGGCCGCCGCTTTCCACCCTGCCGATCCCGATCGGGCCGCTGCGCTGCGGCTTCGCCTATGACGATTACCAGGCGGAGCGCTGCTTCATCGGCGCGTCCTATGGAGACGTGTTCTCCAACCTCGAAGCGCTCCGGGATTACGCCACGCTGATCAATCCCGACGGCGGGGAGCTGGGTCCGCCGGTGCTCGCGCAACAATATACGGCGAGCGAGAAATCCTATGCGGGCTACGCACAGCTTCGCTACGAGTTCGACGTCGGGTTCCCGATCGACGGCACCGTTGGCCTGCGCGTCGTCCAGACCAACAGCTCGCTGACCGGCAACCAGCGCAACGACCAGACCGGAGTCGTTTCCGTGATCACTCGCGAGAACGATTATACGGACATCCTGCCGAACGTGAGCATGCGTCTCGGCTTCATGGACAATCTCCAGGCCCGGCTGGCTTATACGGAGACGCGCACCCGTCCGAACTTCAGCGATCTCAGTCCGTCGGGAACCATCTTCCCGCCTTCGGGCGCCTGCCAGAGCGAGGGGACGAGCAGCCCCAACTGCTTCCAGAACGCGAACGGCGGCAATCCCGACCTGCAGCCGATCGAGAGCAGGAACTTCGACGCGACGCTGGAATATTATTTCGCGCGCCAGGGCGCCTTCACGCTGTCGGCCTTCCACCGCGACGTCCGCAACTTCATCTTCCGTTCGACGCAGGACCTTCCGGGCGCCGGGCAGAACGGGATCACCCTGCGTCTCGACGCGCCGTTCAATACCGGCGACGGCAAGATCTCCGGCTTCGAAGCGGCGTTCACGACCTTCTTCGATTATGACTGGCTGCCGGGCTGGGCGGCCGGTTTCGGAGTCCAGGCCAATTACACCTATATCGACGCCTCCACCGAGCTGGCGCCGCAGTACAGCGACAACCAGCTGCCCGGGCAGCAGGATTTCCCGGGCGTGTCGAAGCACTCCTACAATTTGGTGGGCATGTACGAGCGCAACAACATCTCGGCGCGCCTCGCCTACAACTGGCGGTCCGACTTCGCCGTCGAGCCGAGGGACATCCAGGGCAACCAGGCTTTCCTTCGGCAGGACAGCCTCGGAACGCTGGACTTCTCGGCTTCCTACACGCCCGTCAAGAACCTCACGGTCGCCTTCGACGCGCTCAACCTGCTTGCCGGAAGCCAGCCGATCCGCACCTACCGCGCCTTCGCCGGCGGCAACGGCGCCACCTTCCCGTGGGGCCGCAAATATCTGGAGCGGGTCTTCTCGATCGGGATCCGCTTCCGCTACTGAGGCGGCCGCTCAGGACCTTCAAGGGCGGTCCCGCTGGGGCCGCCCTTTTCGTTTGCCGCCGGCGCTGAGCCGCCGGAGCGATCGGCGGCAGCGCGCCCTCGGGCCGGTCGAGGGAAGAAAGGCGCGGCGGGGCGCGCCCCGCCGGGCAGTCTCAACCGTCCCGGCGAACGTTCGAGGCGCTGGCCGGCCGCCTTCCCCTGGACCCGAAAGCGTCGCGAAGGACAGCTGGCTGACGGTGCCGCCGGGCCTGATACCGTCCCGCGCGACACCGATCGCCGCGCGGCCGCGGACTCGACGGAGCCAGGTCCGCCCGCTTTCGCCCAGGCGGCCACCTCGCCCGGACAGGGTGAGCTCCGGCTGCTTGCGCCCGGCCGGGATCCCGATGCCTCCCAATAGATCAGGCCGGAAGCGACGCCCGGCGGGGACGTGGCCACAACCACTAAATCATAGAAGAACACTTTTATTTGCGGAGACTATTCCGCTATTGCTTTCCTGCTGAAAATAGCATTGTTTGCGTAATGAAAGAAAACTTCGACGCGATAATAGTGGGCGGCGGCGCCATGGGTCTGGCGACCGCCTATCATCTTGCCGAGAATAAGACGAAAACGCTCGTTCTGGAACGGTTTAGCTTCCTCAACCAGCGCGGAAGCTCGGCTGGCGTGTCGCGCCAGTTCCGGATTCCTTATCCGGAGTCCTACATGGTCAAGATGGCCCTGGAGGCCGAGCCCTGGTGGGACAAATTACAGTGCGAGACCGACAAACCGCTTCGGGACCAGGTCGGCACCTTGTGGTTCGGCGATCCCAAGGTGAAGTCGACGGAGGGCAATATCGAGGCCGCGGAGGCCGCCCTCAAGGCGAACAAGGTGAAATTCGAGACCTATGATTCCAAGCAGATCGAAGAGAAGTTCAATTTCCGAAATCTGCCCAGCAACTATGTCGGCCTGTTCGAGCCCAAAGGGGCGAGCATCAATCTCAAAGCCACGCTCGAGACCCTGCTGCAGGCGAGCCGGAACTCTCCCCACGTCACCTTGATGGAAGATTCGCGGGTCACCCGGATCCGGCAGCAGGGAAAGCTGTTCGAAGTCGTCACCCGCCACGGCACCTACACCTCAGAGAAGCTGGTGCTTACGCCCGGCCCCTATATCGACGAGGTCGTCCGCCTGCTCGGCTTCCAGACGGAGCTTACCTACTGGAACATGTCGTCCTGCTATTTCAGGAAGACCGACCCGAATATCGCTTACCCCACCTGGTTCGTGTTCCAGAACCCGGTTGGAGAAAGCCAGAACGAATTTTACGGCTTTCCCGAAGTGGCGTGGGATCATCCGGGCTACGTCAGGACGGCGCCGGACTTCGTGATGAAGCCGCTCACCGATCCCCGGCAGCGCACTTCCGTGCCCAACAAGCAGGAGCTAGGATATACGTCCGCCTGGGTCAGGGACCATATGACGGGCCTCGATCCCAAGCCCCACTTCAAATCGACCTGCTTCGTCGCGCTCAGCAAGGATCAGAACAAGGAACTGATCATCGACTTCGCGCCGCCGTTCGTTCCGAACAACGAGAACATCATCATCTATGCCACGGGATGGGCGGGCAAATTCGTCCCGCTGATGGGCAAGATCCTTTCCGATCTGACTCTGACCGGCACGACCCAGTACGACATTTCCAAATTCAAGCTTGGAGACAAGATCTTCAGGCCCCTCTGACCGCCGGAGCGGAAGCATCATGACGACGAAAACCTATTCCATCTTCGGCGCCGGCGCCGCCGGCCTGTACACCGCGTGGAGGCTGCTCAACGGCGAGGCGATCGGGGAGGAGGCCAAAGGCAAGTTGCTAGGCGAGGGCGACATCCTCGAGCTTTACGACTGGGGGAGATACGACTTTTCCAAGCGCGAGCCCGGGAGCAGGGAGCCGGGCGCCCGGGTCTGCACCTGGCATTACCGGGACGACAAGCAGAACGCCTATCTCGAGCTCGGAGGCATGCGCTATGCCGAATGGAGCGACGATACGCAGTCGGGCCACCGGCTGGTCTGCGAGGTCATCAAGCAGCTGGACCTCGACGGGGACTCGGTGGATTTCAACGAATCCACCGACCAGCTGCTGTTCCTGCGGAACAGGAACATGTATCTGAAGGACATCAAGCTGGGCGCACCGGCCCCCTACAACATCGCCGCCGACGGCGCCGCGCAAACTCCCTATGGCGGCTTCTCCGCCGTTCAGAACCTCGTCACCAGCCCAACCACCAGGCTTGGATGGTGCGAATTCTACCGCAACGGGCGGCTCACGGCTGAGCCCGGCAACCAGTCGGTATTCGAAAATGGCCAGCTCGCCAAGGACATCGGTTACTGGAACCTGATGTACGACCAGCTCGGCAACGAGGGATATGACTTCACCGCCGACGCCAACGGCTACACGTCCAACGTGATCAACTGGAACTCGGCCGACGCCTTCAACGCCAACAACGAGTTCGCGCCGGGCAACCAGTACAAGACCCTCAAGCACGGCTATTCGAGCATGTTCACGGCCTTGTTCCAGGCGATCGAAAGGCTTGCCGGCGAAAAGGGGGTGACCCTCGCCTACCGTCCGGACACGCGCCTTCACTCGATCTACCAAAAGGATGAGCGGATACATTTCGGCGTCGCCACCCGGGAGTCCCCCTGGCGGGAGGCCGAGGCGAGGACTGCCGACGCCGCCTGGCTGGCTATGCCGAGACATTCGATCGAGCTGGTCGCGCAAGCCACCCGATATGCGCAGGTGGACGGGCTCGACGTGCTCAACAGCCGCGCCGTGCAGCTCTACCTGGAGGCGGCGATCATGCAGCCTTCCTACAAGATCGGCCTGTTCTTCGACTCGCCGTGGTGGCGGGCCAGCGCCACTTACCCGCCCAAGCTCGCGGCGTTCGCGATAACGGACGACACCCTTACGCAACTGGCGCAGGCGGGCTGGCCGAAATCCGAGCTTCGCGAGCTGGAATTCGGCGACCCGGCCGTGTTCGGCGTGGTCTACGATTCCGAAGACGGGCTCGTGCGGGCGGTCGGCAACTGCATCGGGCAGTCGCTGGACTTCACCCGGCAAAGCCAGCTGCTGGCGGCGTCGCAGCAGCGCGATACGATCGGGCCGGCCTTTACCGACACTCCGATCCGGATGTGCGTATATTTCGGCAACAACGCGCTGGGGCAGAACGGGCAGCCCGTCTACGGGATGCTGGCCAGCTATGACGACGAACAGTTCGCGACCTTCTGGAAGGAGCTCGAGGTCGGTCCGGACAAACCCGCTCACATCCCGACATTCGAAGACGTCCAGCCCCTGGAGGGGCCACGCCAGTGCACGCCGATGATGGTGAAGATGCTGAGGAAGCAACTGGCCTCGATGCATTTCGGCCCCGGAGCGGACTTCAATCTCGTGCCCGAGCCGCTGGAGGCCCGCTACATGGACTGGTCGTTGCCGCCGTTCAACGCCGGCTACCATGCCTGGGCGGCGCATTACGACATCTGCGACGTCCAGCAGAAGATCCGCAAGCCGTCGCAGCTCGTTCCCGGCGCCGACGCGGACATCTTCATCGTCGGGGAGACCTACTCGAACGATCAGGCCTGGGTGGAAGGCGCCTATTGCACCGCCGAGTCGGTGCTGAACGATTTCTTCGGCATCGAACCGATCGTCGACGAGCCAGGCTATCCGTTCATTTGTCCCTGCGACTAGGGAGCCAGGGGGCGGAGGCGTCGGCTACTTCTTCACGGGCGGGAGCCTGAGCGCGGCGCGGCGCTGGTCCGCCGGAGCGATCGGCGGCAGCGCGCCCTCGGGCCGGTCGAGGTAGAAATAGGCGACCGCCGCGACATCGTCGCTCCGGTAGAAATTGGTATGTCCGTCCGGAAGCGACGGGTCTGACAGGGGCACGGGCGGGTCCTTGACCAGGAGCTGCTGGAAATTGTTGCGGGAGCCGGGGTCGATGGTGACCGGGATCAGCGGCACGCCCTTCTTCTGGAGGCCCAGCACGATCGCCTTCCTGGCGCCGCCTATCATCTGCAGGCTCACCTCGATATCGCGGCTGAAGAAGATCGGGTCGGGCACGTGGAAGCGGTAGAAGGTCCATCGGCCGTCGCCTTCCCAGGTCGCGACGGGCGCCCCCTGATAGCGGTTGATGTACGCGCCCTGGCCCCAGGCGGTGCCGATATAATCCTCGGTGCCGGTGCCGACGAGCGTCGGGTTGGCCGAAGAGTCGCCGTCGAGGGCGATCTTGACCTCGCCTTCGCCCCACCAGGTCTTCTCGTAGGCCGGGTTGGTGAGCACCGTGACGCTCGCGCCGAGGAACCGGCCCCGGCCCCGGATCCTGGGCAATATCCTGAAGTCCCGGCCGAGCCGGGTCGCCCGCTCCCGGCTCCACCAGGCGTGCAAATAGAGGGAATCCGCCGGCTGCCGCCGCAGCGCCCGGTAATTCACGTCGTAGAAGATGAGGTTGACCGGCTTGCCCGATTCGTTGGCAACGACGATCCTGGCGCCCTTGCGGAACGGCATCGGCACATAGGAGACGAAGGATCGCCCCTCGGGACTGGCGAGCAGGGCCGTCTCCATCGGAACCATCTCGCCGGCGCCGTGGAGGAAAAAGTCGCCCAGCGGCGCCGACACCGCGGGAGTGGCCGCGCCGTCCCAGTACATGTCCAGCCTCAGCCCGCGCAGAGCTTCCGGCGACCGGTCCTCGATCGTCATCCACATCCGGTCGATGGTTCCGGCGCCCTTGATGTCGGCGAGAACATGGGATCCGCCAATCGGGATGGTCTCGAAGGCGTGACCCTTGGCGCCGCGATTCTCGGCGCCGCCGGCCCCCTTGGCTCCGGTCGGGTTCTCCGGGCTGATCCAGCGCGGCTCCTCGCCGGCGCGGTAGCGGTAGAGTTCATCCTGGGCCGGGGCAGGGGAGGCGAAAGCGAAGGCGGCGAGGGCCGCGCCGAGGGGCCAGGTCCTCTCCCGTTTTTCACGGGAGAGGAGGGGCCCGCCCGCGCAGCGGGTGGGAGGTGAGGGTCTGAACGCCGGAGTCGGCAAGACCCTCACCCCCCAGGCCTGCGGCTTGGGTCCCCCCTCTCCCGCGAAAAGCGGGAGAGGAAGAAGAGGATCTCGACACTCATCCTATTTGCCACCCTCGCGAAGGCTCATCCCGATCTGCGGCTTGCCGTCCTTCCAGAACAGGGGCGCGACGTAGAGGTAGCGTTTGTCGGCCGCCTTGCGGCAGGTCTTGGTCGCTTCCCAGGCGTGGAAGGCGATGAAGTGGCGGCCCGCGGCTTCGAAGACGGCGGTGTGGCCCGGGCCGCTCAGGCAGCCGGCCTGCTTATCGTTGAAGCTGTGAAGGATCGGATTTTCCGGCGCATCCCGGCACGGGCCGAGCGGGCCGGCGCAGGTCGCGTAGCCGGTGGCGTAGCGCGACAGCCGCTCATTTGGATCCCAGCCGTAGAAAGCAGCGGAGTAGAAGAGCCGATGCCCCGCGGGCGACCGGACCATCGTCGGCGCCTCGACCAGCTTCCACTCCCATTTCTGGTCGTCCTCGACCAGGGCGACGGGCGCTCCGGCGACGGAGAGCCCGTCGCCGGAAAGACGCTGCCCCCAGATGACCGTCTTCTTGCCGACCCGGTTACCGTCGCTCTTGTAGTAGAGGTAGAGCTTGCCGTCCTTGTCGCGGAACGGGTTGGCGTCGATCGTTCCGCCGAGGTCGAACTGGCAGACTAGCGGCTCGGCGGAGCCGTCCCTGAACGGCCCTTTCGGATTGTCGGCGGACGCCACTCCGAGACACTGCACGTTCCGCCTGGCGTGGGCGGCCGTATAATAAAGCAGCCATTTGCCGCCCACCTTCATCACCTCGGGCGCCCAGGTGAAGCCTTCCTTCACCCACGGGGCGAGCTGCGGCATTCCGTCGCGGCGCTTGCCGTCGGGGCCGGTCACCGGCGTCCATCGAACGAGATCGCGCGAAGTCAGCATCGGCAGGTTGATACCGGCGTTGGTGGCGTAAGCGATGAACTCGCCCTGATGCTCGACGACATGGGGGTCCGGGAAATTATCCCTGAAGACCGGCACGAAGGACGGCTCGGCGGCCGGAGCCGCGGCGGTCATTGCAGCGAGCACCAGGCCGGCTAACCCGGCGCGAAGCGACCTTACAGGCATCGGAAAAATTCCTCTCGATGCGTTGGACGGAAGCGGCTTGTAGCACGGCGAGCCGCAAGGCCAACGGAAGTTCTGGTTTTCTCATGCCGGGCCGTCGGCCGGCCCACGAGCCTCTTCAATCAGGACCATCACCTCGCCGATGATGGCCGCCATCGCGCCTCGGGCGGCTTGCGGATCCCTTGCCCGGATCGCGTCCAGGACGGCGCGGTGGGCCGGCAGGCTCGCGGTCCGGCCCTTGAACCGGTTGGTGAACCGGATCGAGGTCCGAAGCGCGGTCGTCACCACGTCGCGGAACTGCCGGTAGAAGGGATTGCCGCAGGCATCGAGCACAGCGATGTGGAAGGCGATGTCGGATTCCAGCGCGTCGTCCCGGTCATCTTCGGCCGCTTCCATGCGCTCGTAGCCCGCCTGGATGGCGGCGACCGCCTGCGGATCGGCCTCCCTCGCCGCAAGCGCCGCGGCCTCGGGCTCGATGGCCACTCGAAGCTCGCTGAACTGGCGCAGCAGATCGAGCGAGAAGCTGCGCTCCAGCAGCCAGCGGAGCACGTCGGCGTCGAACAGGTTCCAGCAGGAGGGCGGCTGGACGGTGGTGCCCTTGCGGGGGCGGGCGGTGAGCAGCCCCTTGGCGGTCAGCATCTTGACCGCCTCGCGGGTGACGGAGCGGCTGACGGCGTGATCGGCCGCGAGCTCCGCTTCGGTCGGGAAACGCCGGTTATCGTAGACGCCGGTCACGATGGCGCGGCCGAGCGCGTCGAGCATGCCGAAGGTGAGATTGCGGCCCGCCGCGTCGCCGCGCCCGCCATTCTCCTCCACCGCTGCCATCTCCCCGGCTGATCCGCCTCGATCCTATGGCGGCTTGGGGCGGGCGGCAACCTCCGCGCGCCCCGGGCTAGAGAAAGGGGGCCACCATCTCCCGCCGGCCGAGGAGCATCGCGTCGGCGACGATCCGGAGCGGTTCGCGGTCGACCTCGCTGGTCCGGGATTCGACGAGTTCGGCGAAGCGCGCGTAGAGCGAGGGATATTCGCCGGGGCCATCCACCGCCTGCGGCTCGCCGTCCAGGGTGAGCCGGGCGCCGCCGTCGAGCAGCTCGATCACCATTCCGTCGTCCGTCTCGATCCGGATCGTCCAGCGCTCGCCTTCGGTGTAGCGCCAGTCCAGGTCGGCGCCGAAGCGTCCCTTCTCGCCTTCGAAGGCGATCGTCGCCGCGATCGGCGTCTGCCTGTTCTCGGGGAAGGAAAGCGTAGCTTCCCGGACGAGCAGCCGCGAAGGCAGGATCCTGGTTGCGATGGAAAGCGCGTTGATCCCTGGATCGAACACTCCGAAGCCGCCCGGGGCCCAGATCCACTCCTGTCCCGGATGCCATTTGCGCACGTCCTCGTGCCAGCTTATCCCGAGGGAGCGGACTGTCCTGCCCGCCAGGGCCGCCTTCGCCGCCGGGACGGCGGCGGCGTGCTGGGAATGCCAGGCGGTGAAGAGCGTTCGTCCCGATTTCTGGCCCAGCCGCTCGATTTCCTCTATCTCGCCCAAGGTCGCCGCCGGCGGCTTTTCGAGCAGCACCTCGAGGCCCGCGGCGAAGCAGGCCTCGGCTATGGCGAGACGAACGGTCGGAGGCGTGCAGATGGCGGCCGCATCGACCTTGCCGGCCATGACCTCCAACATCTCCTCATGGCTTCGGAACACCGGCACCCCTTCTTCGGCCTGCGCACGCGGGCTGACGACGGCGACGAGCTCCAGCCTCGGATCGGCGGCGATCGAGGGGACATGCTGGTCCCGGGCGATCTTGCCGTAACCGATGATGGCGATCCGGATCGGCATTCACTGATCTCCTCGACTTTGCCGCGTCCGGCGGAGCGGATGGAGAGGCGACGCAAAGCTGAAAGGGGGCGGTTACGCAAGTGTCCCCAAATCGGCTATGGCCTGTTGCTGGGAGGACGCAGAATGGCCGATCGATCCGCGGCGAGGCTGGTGCCGGGCGAGGAACACGCCCGCCGCATCTTCGAACTTCAGCACCGCGCCTCGCGCACGGGGCCTCCGGCCGACGCGAGGCTGCGGCGGGATCGGCTCCAGCGGCTTCGCGCCGTCGTGGCCGGCAATGAGGCCGAGCTCGCCCAGGCCATCTCGCAGGATTTCGGAGTGCGCTCGCGAACCGAGACGGAGCTGCTCGAGATCGTGCCGACGGTGAACGCGATCCGCCACGCCAGAAAGCACGTCGCCGGCTGGATGCGGCCGGAGCGCCGCCGGGTCGACCCGCTGTTCCAGCCGGCGAGCGCCCGGGTCCGGCACGAGCCGCTCGGAGTTATCGGGATCATCTCGCCCTGGAACTACCCGCTCCAGCTCGCGCTCTCGCCCCTGGTCGATGCGCTTGCCGCCGGCAATCGCGCGATGGTGAAGCCGTCCGAGCTGACGCCGGCCTTTTCGGAGCTGCTCCGGCGGCTGATCGCGCAAAATTTCGACGAATCGGAGGTGGCGGTGGTCACCGGAGGCGTCGAGATCGGACAGGCCTTCGCGTCATTGCCGTTCGACCACCTGCTCTTCACCGGATCGACCGCGGTCGGGCGCAAGGTCTACCAGGCCGCCGCGGCCAATCTGGTGCCGGTCACGCTCGAGCTCGGCGGCAAGTCGCCGACGATCGTCTGCCCGGACTACGATCTCGCCAAGGCCGCCCGGAGCGTCGCCTTCGGCAAGTTCGTCAATGCGGGGCAGACCTGCATCGCGCCCGATTACGTGCTCGTGCCCGAAGGGAAGGAGCGGGCGTTCGCTGACGCCGTGATGGCGCAGGTGAGGCGCTCCTATCCCGCCATCGGGGGCAATGACGATTATTCGGGGATCATCAGCGACCGGCACCGGCGGCGCCTCGAAGACGCCATCGAGGCGGCGCGACGAGCCGGAGCGACGGTGCTCGCCCATGACGACGAGCGAGCGCGCTCGGAAGGGAAGATCGGGCCGACGCTCCTGCTCGGGGCTCCGGAGGGAAGCCTGTTCCTGACCGAGGAGATTTTCGGCCCCGTCCTTCCGATCCTCCCCTATCGGAGCCTTGACGAGGCGATCGCCTTCGTCGCGGCGGGCGAGCGGCCGCTGGCGCTCTACTGCTTCAGCAACAGCCGCCGCGACCGGGAGCGGGTGCTCGACGGCGCGATATCGGGCGGAGTCACGCTGAACGGCACCCTGCTCCACGTCGCGCAGGAGAATCTGCCGTTCGGCGGAGTCGGCGCGAGCGGAATCGGCGCCTATCACGGCCATGAAGGCTTCAAGCGGTTCAGCCATCCCCGGGCGGTCCACAAGGTAGGCTTCATGAACGTCTTCGAGCGGCTGGGGCCGCCTTGGGGAAAGATGGCGAGTGGGCTGGCGAAGAGGCTGTCGAAGCGGCGGTAGGAGGGTCCCGTCATCCCGGCGAAAGCCGGGATCTCGGGCCGACCCGCCGAGACTCTTGTCCTGGGGTCCCGGCTTTCGCCGGGATGACGGGGACTCCTAGGCCGCCGCCGCCATCGCCTTCCCCAGGATCATGTCGCTAGCCTTCTCCGCGATCATGATCGTGGGCGCGTTGGTGTTGCCGGAGACGAGCCTCGGCATCACCGAGGCGTCCACCACCCGAAGCCCTTCGACCCCGTGCACCCTCAACTGAGGATCGACCACCGCATTGGGGCCGCGGCCCATCGCGCAGGTGCCGACCGGATGATAGATGGTCGTCCCCCAGGTCCGGGCGTGGTCGAGCAGTTGCTCATCCGTCACCGCCCCGGAGCCCGGCATCAGCTCGCGCTCGATATAGCGCGCAAGCGCCGGCTGCTCCGCGATCCGGCGACCCCAGCGAAGGCCCGCGACGATCACCTCCTGATCGAGTCGGTCGGAAAGATAGTTGGGGACGATCGCCGGATAAGCCGACGGATCGGGCGACTTGATCCGGATCGTGCCGCGCGATTCCGGGCGCAGCTGGCAGGGCGCGATGGTGAGCCCGGGCTCCTTCTCCAGCTCCATCTTCTGGGCGTTGGCGAGCTTGTCCGGATCCATGGTTGCGGGCAGGATGTGGAACTGGATGTCCGGCGAGGCCAGCCCCTCCCGGGATTTGCAGAAGACGGCGACATGGGCGGCGGAGAGGGTGAGCAGCCCCTTTCTGCCGAACATGTATTTGAGCGTCTCCTTGAGGAAGCGGGGACCTCGGACGAGCTCGTTGACGGAGACGATGCCCTTCTTCAGGCGGAAGGTCTCGCCGGTGACGAAATGGTCCTGCAAATTCTCTCCGACTCCGGGAAGGTCGGCGATGACCTCGATCCCGTGCCCGCGCAGCAGCGCGCCGGGCCCCACGCCCGACAGCTGGAGCAGCTGCGGCGAATTGACGGCGCCCCCCGCGAGGATCACCTCGGCGCTCGCGCGCGCGACCCTGGTCACGCCGTTCTGGACGAACTCGACGCCGACGGCGCGCTTGCCTTCGAAGAGGACCCGGGTCGCCAGCGCCTTGGTCTCCACCCGCAGGTTCGGCCGCTCCATGGCCGGGTGGAGATAGGCAACCGCGGCCGAGCATCTCTTCCCGTCCTTGATCGTCACCTGGTACCAACCGACGCCTTCCTGCTCGGCGCCGTTCGCGTCGCGGCGCGGCAGGCCGAGCGCCTCGCACGCGTCGATCACCGCTTCCGACACTTCATGGCCCGTGGTGGGATCGGAGACGTTGAGCGGACCGCCGACTCCGTGGATGTCGCAGGGCCCCCGCTCCTGGTTCTGGCAGCGGCGGAAATAGGGGAGGACGTCGTCCCACGCCCAGCCTTCGCAGCCGAGCTGGCGCCAGCCGTCGTAATCGGCGCGCTGGCCGCGGATGTAGAGCATCGCGTTGATCGAGGAGGAGCCGCCCAGCACCTTGCCGCGCGGCCAGACATGCGTTCGGCCGAGCGTGCCCGGGTCCGGCTCCGTCGTGAACAGCCAGTTGACCTTCGGGTCCTTGAGGGTCGCCGCATAGCCGACCGGCACGTGGATCATCACGTTGGAGAGGAATTGCGACGGCTCCTTCAGGGGCCGGTCGTCGCCGCCCGCCTCGAGAAGGATGACCCCGCTGGCGCCGTCCTCCGTCAGCCGGCTGGCGAGGACGCAGCCGGCCGAACCGGCGCCGACGACGACGTAATCAGCCTGCAGCGCGTCTTGCATGGGATTGCTCCTGCCGCCCGGCGGCCCGGCGAACGAAGGCGGCGCTCAGCTCCGGCTGGGTGAAGGGCAGCATGTGGCCGCCATCGACCAGCTCGATCCCGGCGCCTTGTATTTCGCCGGCGGTGCGCTCGCCGTGCTTCGCGTGGTCCAGCAGATTGTCCGCCCGGCCATAGAGTATGTCGACCGGGAGGGAGAGCGTGGGATAACGATCGACCATCCCCTCCAGCTCGCCCTCGAGGTCGACCAGGTCCGACGAGGAAGCGTAGAAATTGCCAGGCCGCATCGCCAGCAGGCCGCCGCCCTCGGTGCCGAAATCCGCCGGCACCGGCTCCGGGGCGAACACCTCCTCCAGCGCCTTTTCCGCCTTCATCATCCCCATCGGAGTGGCGAGGGTCCAGGCCACCGCGCGGCGCACCGCGGGCGAGCGGATGATGAGGGGCCTGAACACCGGCGGCACGTCCTCGATCGACTGGACCTGTGTGAGCGGCGCGATCAGGGCGAGGCCGCCGACGGCGTCCCCATGGTTGAGCGCGAGCGTGAGGGCGAGAGCGCCGCCGAGCGAATGGCCGACGATCAGCGGACGGTCGAGCTTCAGGATCCGGATCAGCTCGGCGATCGTCTCCGCCTGGATCCGGAGCCGGGCCGAGGTGCCCGGGGCCCGGGGCGAATAGCCGGAGCCCGGGCGGTCGACCCGGACGACGCGATAGTCCCGGGCCAGATCGTCGACCATCGCGCGGCCGAAGTTGCGCAGCTGCCCGCCGAGGCCATGGATCATCAGGATCGGAGGCCCCGAGCCCCCGCTGTCCACATAATGGAGCGTCTCGCCGCCGGCTTCGATCAGGTCGCCGTCGCGCGGCACCGCTTTCTCTATCTTTCGGGCGGTGGCGCCGCTGAAGGCGGCGAGGCCGCCGCCGAGAGCGGCGAGGCCCCCGGCGCCGGCAAGCAGGAACGGAATCATTTCAGCCCTCTCCCCAGAAGCTTCCAATAGGATACCGGTGCAACCCTCTCGACCAGGGCCATGAAGCGGGCGTCATTGCCGACCAGCACGCGCGGACGGTCCTTCTCGACCCCGGCGACGATGATCTCTCCGGCCTTGAGCGGAGGCATGCGGAGGAACTTCTCGAAATTCTTCTTCTGCGCGTCGAGATCCATGTCGTTGATCCCGCGCGGCGGCCGGGCGTTCCTGGCGATCGCGGTGGCGACTCCGCCGGGATGGACTACGGTCACCCCGATTTTCGCCCCTTCCGCCTCAAGCTCGCGGCGAAGCGATTCGGAAAAGGCGCGGACGGCGAACTTGCTCGCCGAATAAGCGGTCTGGCCGGGCGGCGCGATGATCCCGAAGATGCTGGAGACGTTGACGATCCGGGCCTGGCCGCTGGTGCGCAGGAGCGGCAGGAACGCCCGGGTCATCCGCACTACCCCGAAGAAATTGATCTCCATCAGCCAGTCGAAATCTTCCTCCGCGACCTGGTCGAAGGTGCCGCCGATCGCCACTCCGGCATTGTTGAAGAGGAGGTCGGCGCGCCCGTGAGAGGCCAGCACGATCTCGGGAAAAGCCGCCACCGCCTCGCGGCTGGCGACGTCGAGCCGGTGCCGGCTGATCTTCACCCCATGCTCCCCGGCGAGCGCGGCGGTCTCGGCGAGGCCGTCCTCGTCGAGGTCCGCCAGAGCCAGGTTGCAGCCGCGCCTGGCGAGGGCCAAGGCGGTGCCTCGCCCGATCCCGCTCGCCGCTCCGGTGATGACGGCGGTCCGGCCCTCGACCCTCATGCCGCCTCCCTTTCCCGCGGTGCCCGCCCGGCCGCCCGAGCCCCGCGCGGAAGGAACTGGATGACGCCGTCCTCCACCGAGGCGTACTTGAGGCTGACCATGTCGAGCGCGTAATTCTGGTAGAGCTTCCAGGGCTTCTTCGAGCCCTGCTTGGGCAGGATGTCGCGCGCCCGCTGCACGTAGCCGGAGGTGAAATCGAGGAAGGGCACCTCCTCGACGCCCGGTTCGCGGGCGGGAAGGGCGATGTGGTTCCCGGTCGCGGCGAGGTGGTTGAGCAGCCGGCACAGATAGCCGCCGGTGAGGTCCGCCTTCAAAGTCCAGGACGCATTGGTGTATCCGAACGAGTAGGAGAGGTTGGGGACGTCGCTGAACATCATCCCGCGATAGCTCAGAGTCTCGGAGAGATTGCGGGCCTCGCCGTCGACGGTGAAGGCGACGTCGCTCAGCAGCTGCAACTTGAGGCCCGTGGCCGTCACGACGATTTCGGCCTCCACCTCTTCCCCGTTCGTGAGGCGGATGCCGTGCTCGGTGAAGCGCTCGATCTCGCCGGTGACGATCGAGGCGCTGCCGTTGCCGATCGCCTCGAACATGTCCGCGTCGGGGACCAGGCACAGCCTCTGGTCCCACGGATTGTAGCGCGGCGTGAAGTGGGTGCCAACGTCATACCCCTCGGGAAGGAGCTTCTTCACCTCCTCCAGAAGCTTCTCCTTCACCTTCGCGGGCCGCGACCGGGCGAGCTTGAAGAAGGCCATCTGCAGGAGCACGTTCTTCCAGCGAGTTATCCCGTAGGCGAGCTTGGAGGGAAGGATCCGGCGCAGTCCGTTGGCGATCGAATCTTCCGAAGGACGCGACACCATGTAGGTGGGCGAGCGCTGCAGCATGACGACGTGCGCCGCCGTCTTCGCCATCTCGGGGACGATCGTCACCGCCGTCGCTCCGCTGCCGACGACGACGACCTTGCGGCCGCGATAGTCCAGAGCCTCCGGCCAGAATTGCGGGTGCACGATCGTGCCGCGGAAGCGGTCCGTGCCGGCGAATTCGGGATCATAGGCTTCGCTGTAATTGTAATAGCCGCTGCACATGTGGAGCCATTCGCAGCTGAAGCGGACGAGCTCGCCGCTGTCGGTGCGCTCCGCCTCGACGATCCAGCGCGCCTCGGCGGAGGACCAGTCGGCCTTCTTCACATTATGGCGGAAGCGTATGTGCTGGCGGATCCCGAAGCGGTCCGCGGTGTCGTTGACGTAGCGGAGGATCGATGGCCCGTCGGCGATCGCCTTGGCCTCTTCCCAGGGCCGGAAGCTGTAGCCCAGAGTGTACATGTCGCTGTCGGAGCGGATGCCGGGATAGCGGAACAGGTCCCAGGTGCCGCCGATCGCCTCTCGGCTTTCGAGGATGACGTAGGAACGGCCCGGGCTTCCATGCTGGAGATGATAGGCGGCTCCCACGCCGGACAGTCCGGCGCCGACGAACAGCACGTCGAAATGCTCGACGGCCTCGACCGATGGGATGTTCCCGTTTTGCAACATATCTCCCCCCGGACCTCCCGCATCGACGCCTGCGCTTGACACCAATAGGGTGCAAGCGGATTGTGCGACAAGAAGCATAAAGTTGCCGAACGAAACCGGCACCTGGGGAAAATGGCCCGCGAAGGGCCTCGGGGAGGAATGAATGAATAGGAACGTGATTCTCGCGCTCAGCGCGTCCGTGCTCGCTTTGGCCGCGGCGGCTCCGGCTTCGGCCCAGACCGTGCCCGAGCCGGAGGGCGCCGAGCAGACCGGCGACATCACCACCGGCGCCGGCGCCGACCAGTCCGGCGACGCTCCGAGCGGGACCACCGACAGCGCCGAGAGCGCGGAGACGGACGGCGGCGACGACATCATCGTCACTGCCCAGCGGCGCGCGGAATCGCTTCAGAACGTTCCGATCGCCGTTTCCGCTTTCTCGGGCGAGGCGCTCGAGCGCCAGCAGATCGAGAACGCCAGCGACCTTCAGCAGGCCCTTCCCAACGTCACCTACACGAAGACCAACTTCACCTCTTCGAGCTTCACGATCCGCGGCATTGGCGACCTGTGCACCGGCTTCTCGTGCGACAGCGCCACCGGAATCCACGTCAACGACATGCCGCTCACCTCGACTCGATTGTTCGAAACCGAATATTTCGATCTTGAGCGCGTCGAAGTGCTGCGCGGGCCGCAGGGCACGCTCTACGGCCGCAACGCGACCTCAGGCGTCGTCAACTTCATCACCGCCAAGCCGGACCTCAGCGGCTTCCACGCCAGCCTCAGCGGCGAATATGGCAATTACAATTCGAAGAAGCTGACGGGGATGGTCAACATCCCGATCGGCGACGTCGCCGGATTCCGGCTCGCCGGCTACTGGCTCGACCGCGGCGGCTTCATGAAGAACACCTTCGACGATAGCCGGATCGACGGTCGCAACCTTCACGCGGTCCGGGCATCGCTGCGGATCCAGCCCACGTCCAGCACCACCGTTGACATTGTCGGCTATTATTTCCGGGAAGAGGACGATCGCTCGCGCATCCAGAAGCAGCTTTGCAAGCGAGACAATACCGGCATCCTCGGCTGCCGTCCCGACCAGCTCGCCTTCGAGACGGTGAACGGCAACGCGACCCTGGCGGCGATCCTCACCTCGCGCGAATTCTTCCGGATCAACAATCCGGCGCTGACCAATTTCGGCCTCGGCAGCCTCTACGGCCCCGACAATTTCTTCGGCGGAGTGACCAACCCGGCCGACCTGCGCACCGTCCGCACCGACTTCAATCCGACCTATTTCGCCAAAGAAGAGCATCTGATGGCTCGGATCGAGCAGGAGATCGGCGAAACCCTCGACCTCACCGTCACCGGCGGCTGGACGAAGCAGGCCGTGGACAGCCGGACCGACTACAATCTCGTCGCCGGCAACTCACTGGCCAACAATCCCGGCCTTCAGGTTCTCGCGGCCACCGCGGGGGCGCCCGGAGTGCTGTTCCCGGGAGGAGTGAACCCCTACGTCCAGGCGCGAAACGCCCTCATCCCCAATGGTCCGGGCGGAGTGGTCTGCACCTCGGAGGTGAACACCAATTACACCGGCATCTACGGCGGCTTCATCAACCGCTGCACGCCCGGAAGCACCGACTACGACCGCTCGCAGAGCCATTCGCGTCAATATTCGGTCGAGGCGCACCTCGACAGCGACTTCGAAGGCCCGTTCAACTTCCTGGTCGGCGGCATCTATCTCGACAACCGCTTCACCGATTCCAACTATTACGTGGCTTCGTTCGGGCTCGATTACGCCGCCGGAATCCTCGGGGCGGCGACGGCGCTCGGACAGCGGGCGGCGGGCAACGTCGCTTTCCCGAACACCTTCCTGGCGCCGCCCTTCTACAACAGCGAGGTCGCCTTCTTCTCGCTCAAGAGCTACGGCCTGTTCGGCGAGGCCTATTTCGAGGTGTCGGACAAGCTGCGCCTCACCGGCGGGATCCGCTATTCGAACGACAAGAAGCGCCAGGTCGCCCGAGTCCCGCTGCTGAGCTTCCCGGTTCCCTTCGGCGTCACCGACGCGAACAACTCGCCCTTCCTCGGCAATTACGACGCCGATCCGGCCGTCGCCGGCAACCAGCCCTACAACATCGGGCGGGCGGCCTTCGACGAGTTCACCGGCCGCTTCGTCGTCGATTACAACCTGACGGCGGACAACCTCCTCTACGCCTCCTGGTCGCGCGGCTACAAATCGGGCGGCCTCAACCCGCCGATCAACCCGATCTTCAACGTGCCCTCGACCTTCGAGCCGGAGATCATCAACGCCTTCGAGATCGGCTCCAAGAACACCTTCGCCAACGGCAAGGTCCGCCTGAACCTCAGCGCCTTCTACTACGATTACAAGGGCCTGCAGCTGAGCCGGATCGTGGCCCGCACCTCGGTCAACGACAATACCGACGCGGAAATCTATGGAGCGGAGGCGGAGGCGCTGTTCCGCCCGACCCGCGACCTGCTGATCAATCTTTCGGGCAGCTACCTGCACACCAAGATCAAGGACCTGCAGCTCGTCGACCCGCGCGATCCTTCGGGGGGGCGTTCGGACACGGTGATCATCAAGGACGTCACCAACGCCTCCAATTGCGCCGTCATTCCGAACACGGCGGGCAATGCGCTGGGGGCCAACACGCTCGTCACCGCGTTCAACGGCGCGCTTGGGCTCGCCGGGCCGGTTCCGGTGCCCGGCACCAACACGACCGGCGCCTTCTCGGTTTGCGACGCGCTCGCCGCGACCATCGCCAATCCGTCGGCGCCGCTTCGCGGCCTGTTCGCGACTCCGGCCGGGCCGCTGCCCTTCACCGTCGCGACCGGCGTGCCGGTGGACCTCAGCGGCAACGAGCTGCCGCAGGCGCCGAACTGGAAGTTCGGGGCGGGCATCCAGTATACGTTCCGCGCCGGCAACGGCATGACCATCGTTCCGCGCGCCGACATCAACTGGACCGGCAAGTTCTGGGCGCGCAGCTTCAACACCCCGGTCGACCGGATCGAAGGCTATGAGGTGATCAACGCCCAGATCCAGGTCAACGGCAAGGACGACCGCTGGTTCGCCCGCGCCTTCGTCCAGAATTTGACCGGCAATGATGCGATCACCGGCCAATATGTGACCGACCAGTCGTCGGGCCTCTTCACCAACGTCTTCACCCTGGAGCCGAGGCGCTACGGGATCGGCGCCGGCGTGAAGTTCTAATCATCCTCCCCATCGGAGATGGGGAGGGGGACCCCGCGTAGCGGGGTGGAGGGGTAGCTGGCGCAGTCCTGTTCCAGTTACCCCTCCACCATGCTTCGCATGGTCCCCCTCCCCACGCGCTTTCGCGCGCGGGGAGGATGAGGCATAGGCCAAGCCGACTCGCCTCAAAGGAACCACCATGCGCGACTATCTCGATTTCTACATCGGCGGCGAATGGGTCTCCCCCGCCGAGCCCCGCACGCTCGATGTCGTCAACCCCGCCGACGAGCAGGTCGCCGGCCGGATCAGCCTCGGCTCGGCCGCCGACGTCGACCGCGCCGTCGCCGCCGCCAAGGCTGCCTTCCCGTCTTATTCGGAAACCACTCGCGAGCAGCGGCTTGAGCTGCTCCAGGCCATCGCCGCCGAATATCAGAAGCGCTACGGCGAGATCGCCGAGGCGATCACGGAGGAGATGGGCGCTCCGGCGGCGCTCGCCCAGCGGGCCCAGGCCGCGACCGGTATCGGCCACCTCCAGGCCGCGATCGGCGTTCTCAAGGACTATGCGTTCGAGGAGAAGCGCGGAACCACCGTCATCAAGAAGGAGCCGATCGGGGTCTGCGGCTTCATCACGCCTTGGAACTGGCCGATCAACCAGATCGCGACGAAGGTCTTCCCGGCTCTGGCGACCGGCTGCACCATGGTCCTCAAACCTTCGGAGATCGCGCCTTTCTCCGCCTATCTCTTCGCCCAGGTGCTCCACTCGGCGGGCGTTCCGGCCGGCGTGTTCAACCTCGTCAACGGCGACGGCCCCGGAGTCGGCGCCGCGATCGCCGCCCATCCCGACATCGACATGGTCTCCTTCACCGGCTCGACCCGCGCGGGGATCGCGGTCGCCAAGGCCGCGGCCGATACGGTGAAGAGGGTCCACCAGGAGCTTGGCGGCAAGTCGCCCTTCCTCGTCCTCGAGGACGCCGACGTGACCGCCGCGGTCACCGCCGCGATGCGCCACATGCTCAACAACAGCGGCCAGTCGTGCAACGCGCCTACCCGCCTGCTCGTCCCCAGGGCGAGGATGGAGGAGGCGAAGGCGGCGGCCCGCGCCGTCGCCGAGAAGACGAAGGTCGGCGACCCGAAGGGCGACGCGACGCTCGGCCCGGTCGTCTCCGAAATCCAGTGGACCAAGATCCAGGGCCTGATCGAGCGGGGGGTGGAGGAGGGCGCGACCCTCGTCGCCGGCGGCCCCGGCAAGCCCGAAGGCCTTGAGAGCGGCTATTACGTCCGCCCCACCGTATTCGCGGACGTGGACAACGACATGACTATCGCCCGCGAGGAGATATTCGGGCCGGTCATGTCGATCCTCGGCTATGACGACGAGGAGCAGGCCGTCCGAATCGCCAACGACACGCCTTACGGCCTCGCCGCCTACGTCCACAGCTCCGACGCCGAACACGCCCGCAAGGTCGCCGCCCGCCTGCGGGCCGGGCAGGTCAACATCAACGGCGCCCAGCCGGATTTCATGGCCCCGTTCGGCGGCTACAAACAGTCCGGCAACGGCCGCGAATGGGGCGACCACGCCTTCGAGGAGTTCCTCGAGACCAAGGCGATCCTCGGCCACGCCTAGGTGTGACCGATGATGATCCTCAAACCCCTCTCCCGCTTTTGGCGGGAGAGGAGGGGCCCAGGCCGGAGGCTTGGGAGGTGAGGGTCTTTCTGACTCATCCGTCCAGACCCTCACCTCCCACCGCTTCGCGGCGGGCCCCTCCTCTCCCGCGGAAAGCGGGAGAGGGGAAGCACGCATAATGGAGATGGAGCTCGTCGCCGAGGGGCTGGAATTCCCCGAGGGCCCGGTGGCGATGGCGGACGGTTCCGTCATCGTCGCCGAGATCAAGGGCCGGCGGATCACCCGGGTGAGTCCGGACGGCTCGAAGGACGTGCTCGCCGAGAGCGGCGGCGGCCCCAACGGCCTCGCCATCGGCCCGGACGGGGCTCTGTGGATCGCCGACAATGGCGGATCGTTCTCGTTTCACGATGAGATGGGCTTCACCATCCCCGGGCCGACTCCGCCGAATCATGAAGGCGGGTCGATCCGGCGTTTCGACTTCGCCTCGGGTCGTATCGAGACGATTTACGAAAGCGTCGACGGCCGCCGCCTGATTGGCCCCAACGACCTGGTTTTCGACTCGGAAGGCGGCCTCTGGTTCACCGACCACGGTTGCACGACGGGGGACGGCCGGCGCTTCGGAGCGCTCTGCTACGCCTCCGCGGACGGCTCAAACGTCAGTCGGCAGCGTGACATGCTGTTCGCCCCGAACGGAGTGGGCCTCTCGCCGGACGGCGGTTTCGTCTATGTCGCCGATACCTGGCTTCAGCGCCTCTGGGCCTTCGACGTCGTGGCTCCGGGCGCGCTGGGCCCGCCGCCCCCGTTCTCGCTTGGAAGGGTGGTGGTCAATCTGCCCGACTACCAGCTTCTCGACAGCCTCGCAGTCGAAGCCGACGGCCGGGTGTGCGTCGCGACTATCGTCCGCGGCGGGATCACGGTCATCGAGCCGGACGGGACCTTCGAGCAATTCCCGATCCCCGATCCTGTCTGCACCAATATCTGCTTCGGCGGCCCGGACATGCGCGACGCGTGGATCACGGCGTCGGGTACCGGCAGGCTCTACAAGGCCCGCTGGGCGCGGCCGGGACTAAGGCTGGCGTTCAACGCATAGCCCGTCATCCCGTGGGAAGCCGGGACCTCATCGAGGACTTGCGCCGAGCTCTTCACCCTCTGAGGTCCCGGGTTTCGCGGGGATGACGGCTTCATCCGAGCGCCACCGCGCCCGCATCATCTCGCTGGTCTCGCGTGAGCCGTCGTGGCTCCAGCCGGGCTCCCGGAACAGATAGGACAGCTTCGCCTTCAGTCCCGGCGCGGCCCACGCGTCGCGGCCCATCTCCACCCATTCGTGGAGCGCCGCCCAAAAGAGGTTGTAGGATCCGAGCGGCTTCACGATCCCGTAGCGCGGCGGATCCTCGTCGAGCTCGGGCTCGAAGCTTCCGAACATCTTGTCCCAGACGATGAACACGCCCGCGTAATTACGGTCGAGATAGCGCGGGTTGACGGCGTGGTGGACCCGGTGGTGGGCAGGCGTGTTCATCACCGCCTCGAACCAGCGCGGCATCCTGCGCACCGTCTCCGTGTGGATCCAATATTGGTAGACGAGGTTCAGGCCGACGCAGAAGAACACCATCGGCGGCGGAAAGCCGATCAGGAAGAGCGGCAGCCGGAACAGGAAGTTGAGGCTGAGGAAGCCGGTCCAGGTCTGCCTCAGCGCCGTCGAGAGGTTGTAGCGCTCCGAGCTGTGATGGACGACGTGGCTCGCCCAGAACCAGCGCACCCGGTGGGCGGAGCGGTGGAAGGCGTAATAAGCCAAATCGTCGAGCACGAAGCACAGCACGAACGCCCACCAGGCATAGCCGATCTCCACCAGGTGGAAGCGGTAGACCCAGACGGAGAGCGCGACCACGAGCCCGGCCGAGAGGAGGCCCGCGACAAGGCTCCCGAGCCCCAGGCCGAGCGAGGTGAGGGTGTCCTTGCCCTCGTGAAGGGGACGCCGGCTCCGCTTCGCCACCCACAGCTCGAGCAGGAGCAGGACGATGAAGCCCGGGATCGACCAGTAGACGGGGTTCGGGAGCTCGGGCACGAGAGCATCCTACTACTTCCCGTCATTCCGGCGAAGGCCGGAATCCATGAACACCGCGGGTCGAGGTTACAGCCGACGATGTTCATGGATCCCGGCCTTCGCCGGGATGACGCTGTCTCTAGCCCCGTGCCCGAAGCCGTGCGAAGGGGAGGAAGATGAGCGACCTCGAATCCATCCCCGAGATCATCGACCAGCTTTGCGAGATGTTCGATGAATCCGTCGGCGCGCTGCGCGGCGCGCTCGCCCGCTACCTGCTTCGCGGCGAGCGGCCCGACTCGGAGGCGAGGGCGAGCGGCCTGTTCGCCTATCCCGAGCTTCGGATCGACTACAGCTTCGACCAGCCGCCGCATTTCCCGCCGCGCGCCTTCGGACGGCTCAACCAGCCCGGCCGCTACGCGATCAGCATCGCGCGCCCCCGCCACTTCCGCAAATATCTGACCGAGCAGCTCGAATATCTGGTGCGCGACTATCAGGTGGAAGTCTCGGTCGGCAAATCGTCGAGCGAGATCCCTTACCCCTACGTCCTCGACGGAACCGACGACCTGCGCCTCGACGGAGTCCATGCCGCCGACCTCAGCCGCTGGTTCCCGGCGACCGAGCTTTCCCATATCGGCGACGAAGTGGCGGACGGCACCTGGGACTACAGCCGCCATCCGGACCGGCCGCTCGCCTTGTTCGACGGGCCGAGGGTCGATTTCAGCCTCGCCCGCCTTCGCCACTATACCGGCACTCCGGTCGAGCACACCCAGCGCTACCTGCTGTTCACCAACTATGTCCGCTACGTCGACGAGTTCGTCCGCTGGGCGGTCGAGGAGCTGAAGCGGGAGGACAGCCCCTACGAGGCGCTCTCGGCGCCGGGCGGAATCCTCGTCACCCGCGATACCGACGATCCCGTCGGCGAGATCGCCGCCGGCAACTGGCGCAAAGTGCAGATGCCGGCCTATCACCTGATCGCGGCGAACGGCGGCGGGATCACCCTCGTCAACATCGGGGTCGGCCCTTCCAACGCCAAGACGATCTGCGACCATCTCGCGGTCCTGCGCCCCGAAGTGTGGCTGATGATCGGCCATTGCGGCGGCCTCAGGCCAAGCCAGACGATCGGCGACTATGTCCTCGCCCACGCCTATCTGCGCGACGACCACGTGCTCGATTCGACCCTTCCGATCGAAATCCCGATCCCGCCCATCGCCGAGATCCAGCAGGCCCTCTACGACGCCGCCGCGGAAGTGACGGGCGAGGAGCCGCAGGACCTGAAGCGGCGGCTTCGCACGGGCACCGTCGTCACCACCGACGATCGCAACTGGGAGCTCCAGATCCAGTCCTCGGCCCTTCGCTTCAACCAGTCGCGGGCGGTCGCCATTGACATGGAATCGGCGACGGTGGCGGCCCAGGGCTATCGCTTCCGGGTCCCCTACGGCACCCTGCTCTGCGTCTCGGACAAGCCCCTCCATGGCGAGATCAAGCTTCCGGGCCAGGCCAACGCCTTTTACGAGCGGGCGATCAGCCAGCATCTGCGCATCGGCATCGAGACCCTGAGGATCCTCAAGAACCAGGGTGGGAATTTGCATTCGCGCAAGCTCAGGAGCTTCGACGAGCCGCCGTTCCGCTGATTTGCCTCCCCATCGCAAGATGGGGAGGGGGACCATGCGAAGCATGGTGGAGGGGTGACCTGCTGAAGAAGCCGAGGATCCGGAGCTGGACGGCACGGCCTCGCCCGATCACCCCTCCACCACCTTCGGTGGTCCCCCTCCCCATGCTCGCATGGGGAGGCAAATCAGGGTTTCGGAGTCCTATTCTCGACGCGGCCCAGGGTCGGCGGAGCGAGGCTCGGCGAACCGGCGATATAGGCTTCGAGCGCGTCGAGATCCGCCATTCCCACTTTCGCGTCCGCGCCCTCCCGGAAGATCGTGAAATTGTCCCCTCCGGTCGCGAGGAAGCTGTTCATCGCGACCCGGTAGACGGTCTCGTCCCGAACCGGCGCCCCGTCCACGGTGAGAAGCACGATCCGCTGCCCCTCCGGCTTCGACAGATCGTAGGCGAAGCGCAGGTTGTGCGACGGCGAGAGGACGTAGGGGTTCTGGGCGGTGTTGGAGCCGCTCGCGAACTGCTGCTCGAGCAGGCCTCGGATCTGCCGCCCGGTGAGGCTCTTCACGACCAGATTGTTGGCGAAGGGCTGGGCGGCGAAGAGCTGGCCGAAGCTGATGCCGCCGTCGGCCGCGGGAACCAGGTCGCCGCGCACTCCGCCGGGGTTCATGAAGGCGATCTGCGCGTTGCCGTTCGAAGCGCCCCTGGAGGCGGCCAGCTGCGCGTCGGCGATCAAATTGCCGAGCACATGCTCGCCATGCTCGTTCGCGGTCTTCAGCGCCGGCCCGCTCAGCCGGCCGACGGGACGCGCCGCGATCGGATCAGAGGCCTTGGCGTAGCGGTCGACGAGGGCCGCCACCTCGGCATCGGCGGCGAAGCGGGGCACGGCCTCCGTCAGCGCCACCTCCCCGCGCGAGCCGGCATAGGCCTCGCTCTGGACGATGATGTTCTCCGCCCGCTTGGCCGTGACCCGCCCGGCAACCGGGTCGATACTGAGGTTGATATCGGTGACGAGCGTCCCGTAGCGCCCGGCGCTGGTGAGCAGGATCGGCTTGGCAGGGTTGATCCGGCCATAATCGCAGACATAGGCATTGTGGGTGTGGCCGGAGGCGACCACGTCGACCGCGGGGTCGAGCCGGTCGAGGATCGGCAGGAGGTCGCCTTCGATCGCGCCGCAGCTCTGGTCGTTATAGCCGAGCTTGGAATAGACGCCCTGATGGACGACCACGACGATCGCGTCCGCCCCTTCGGCCTTGAGCCTGGGGATGAGGGCGTTCACCGTCTCCGCCTCGTCGCGGAAGCTGAGGCCCGCAACCCCGACCGGGGTGACCACCGTCGGAGTATCCTTCAAGGTCATCCCGATGACCGCGACCTTCACTTCGCGCCGGCCCTTGCCGAAGCTCCGGATGGCGTAGGCCGGGAAGAGGGTGGCGCCGTCAGGCCTGACGACGTTGGCGGCGAGGAAATGGAAGCGGGCCCCGCCGAACGGCTCGACGGCGCAGGGGATACGGGGCGTGTTCTTCTCGCAGCCGCCGTTCTGCATCCGGAGTAGCTCGGCCTGGCCGCGGTCGAATTCGTGGTTGCCGACCGCGTTATAGTCGACCCGGATCAGGTTCATGGCGTGGATGGTCGGCTCGTCCAGGAAGAGGGCCGAGACGAGCGGCGAGGCGCCGATCATGTCGCCGGCTGAGACGACTATGCTGTTGTCGTTGCGGGCGCGCAGGGACTGGATGGCCGAAGCGAGATAGGCGGCACCGCCGGCCGGCACCCGGACAGCGTCGGGCCCCGGGGCGGGATGGCTCACCGAATCCCTGGGCGGCTGCAGGTTGCCGTGGAAATCGTTGAAGGCGATCAGCTTCACCTCGACCGGCTCGGCCGGGCCGCGCCCCGCCGTCGTCGCGCAGCCGCCCAGCGCCAGCAGCAGCGCCGCCGCCCCCAACCTCTTCGCCATCTCCGTCATCTCCCTCTGATCGCTCCCGGCTGGTGGCACGGTCTGGCGCGAATCGCCAATGGCTTTATGAGGGCCGCTTATGACCCAGCTTCCCGATCCGCTCGTCGAGCGCGCCCGAGCCGCGGCGCTCGGCGCTTATGCCCCCTACAGCCGCTTCAGCGTCGGCTGCGCGATCGAGTCGGTGGATGGCGAGATCGCGGTCGGTTCGAACATGGAGAATGCCTGCTACCGGCTTGGAGTGTGCGCCGAGATCGCCGCCCTGACCGCGGCGCAGCAGGCCTTCGGTCTGGGCAAGGTGGCGCGGATCGCGGTCGCCGGCGGGCATGTCGAAAGCGGGGCGCTGGCGGGGGAGGGGGTCGTCACCCCCTGCGGCGGCTGCCGGCAGGCGATCTTCGAGGCGGCGTGCCTGTCGGGGGCTGACATCGAGATACTTTGCGCCAACGGCGGCGGGGCAGAGGTGGACCCGACCAGCATCTTCCAACTGCTTCCGAAGGGCTTCGGCCCGGAAAGCCTGAAGGACGCGGGCTAAGAAATCCTCCCCCTGCATTCGCAGGGGAGGGGGACCATGCGAAGCATGGTGGAGGGGCCTTGCTGACTCCGAAGAACCCCTCCACCAGGCTTCGCCTGGTCCCCCTCCCCGCGAAATCGCGGGGAGGATTTCCAGGCTCAAGCCAGCTTGATCTCCCTCAGCCGCTCCTGGAGATATTCGTCGGCCGTGCAGGTGGGCCATTTCGGCCGCTCGCCCGCCGGCACCGTCCCCGGCAGCGCCTCGATGACGAAGTCGGAGCGGAAATGGAGGAAGAAGGGCATCGAGTAGCGCGAATGGCCGAAACGGTCCCGCGGCGGGTTCACGACCCTGTGCGAGGTGGAGCGCAGGCGGCCGTTGGTTAGGCGCTGGAGCATGTCGCCGATATTGACGACGAGCTCGCCCGGCTTCGGCGAGACCGGGATCCACTGCCCCTCCTTGGTGAGGAGCTCGAGCCCGGCTTCCTCCGCCCCCAGCAGGAGCGTGATCGTGTTGATGTCCTCATGGGCTCCGGCCCGGATATGGCTTCCCGGCTCGCCCTCGATCGGCGGGTAGTGGAGCAGCCGGAGGACCGAATTGCCGTCGCGGACCGAATCGACGAGATACTCCTCCTCGATGCCGAGATAGCGGGCCACCGCCCTCAGGATCTTCACCCCGGTGCGGTCGAGCGTGTCGTACAGCTCCAGGAGAGTGTCGTGGAAGCTCGCCACTTCTTCCGGCCAGACATTGTCCGGCATCGGGCCGCGGAAGGGATGACCTTCGGGCAGCTCGCGCCCGACATGCCAGAATTCCTTGAGATCGTGCGCCTTGTGGCCCTTCGCCGTCTCGATGCCGAACGGCGTGTAGCCGCGCGCCCCGCCGCCGCCGGGGACGTGGTAGCGGCGCTTCACGGCGTCGGGCAGAGCGAAGAAGGCCTTGGCCTTCTCCTCGGCCCGGCGGATGAGCGCCTCTGGAATGCCGTGGTCGGCGATGATCGCGAAGCCATATTCCTCGAAGCTCCGGCCCACCTCCTGCGCGAAGGCCTCGGGGTTCGAATCGGATTCCGTCAGCGAGACGGACGCGAGGGGGCGGGGTTCTGAGACTGTGGCCATGGGGCTTATTAGCCCGTTCGTCACCCCGGCGAAAGCGGGGGTCTCGTGGGGTGAAAAGCTCGACGCCTTTGTCTGCCCGAGGTCCCGGCTTTCGCCGGGAGGACGGGATAAGGAAAGCAGGCAGCCGCGCCACCCGCACCCGACGGTCACGGCAGAAGCAGCCCCGCCAGTGCCGCGCTCATCAGGTTCGCGAGCGAGCCGGCGATCAGCGCCTTGAGCCCGAGCTTGGCGATCATCGGCCGCTGGTTGGGGGCGAGGCCTCCGGTCACCGCCATCTGGATCGCGATCGAGCTGAAATTGGCGAAGCCGCAGAGCGCGAAGGTGACGATGGCGATGCTTCGCGGGCTGAGGGTGCCGGCCTGGAGCGCGCCGAGATCGATGAAGGCGACGAACTCGTTCAGCACCAGCTTGGTCCCGAACAGCCCGCCCGCGGTGCCGGCCTCGTTCCAGGGGACTCCGATCAGGAACATGATCGGCTGGAACACCGTCCCGACGATCCGCTGGAAGCTGAGCTCGGGATAGCCGAACCAGCCGCCCACTCCGCCGAGCAGGCCGTTGGCGAGCGCGACCAGGGCGACGAAGGCGAGCACCATGGCGCCGACGGCGACGGCGAGCTTCACCCCGGTCTGCGCGCCCTGGGCCGCGGCCATGATGATGTTGGCCGGCTGCTCGCCTTCCTCGAAGGTCTCGGCCACGTCGATCCTGTCGTCGCTCGCCGGCGCGGCGCCCTCCTCGAGCGGAAGCTCGTCCTTTCGCGGCTCGTCGGGCATCATGATCTTGGCCATCAGGATTCCGCCGGGCGCGGACATGAAGGCGGCCGCGAGCAGGAAGGGCAGCGCCTGGGGGCCGAGCAGGGCGGCATAAGCGGCGAGGATCGTCCCGGCGACTCCCGCCATGCCGACGGTCATCAAAGTGAACAGCTGGGGCGGCGTCAGGCTCGCCAGATAGGGCCGCACGACGAGCGGCGATTCGGACTGGCCGACGAAGATGTTGGCCGCCGAGCCAAGCGATTCGACCCGGCTGATCCCCGTCACCCAGCCGATCGCGCCGCCGACCCAGCGCACCACCCTCTGCATGACCCCCAGGTAATAGAGGATGGAGACCAGCGCGGCGAAGAAGACGATGACCGGCAGCGCCCCGAGCGCGAAGGTCTGGGCGAGCGGGTTGGTCGCCGACGGTCCGAACAGGAATTCCGTGCCCTTGTTGGCGTAGCCGAGCAGGTTGGCGACTCCGCGCGCCATCGCCTCGATCGCGCGCCGGCCCCATGGCGTATAGAGGACGAGGACGGCGATCCCCGCCTGGAGCGCGAAGGCGGCGCCGACGACCCGCGGCCGGATCGCCCGCTTGTTCGAGGACAGGAGGAAGGCGATCCCGAGGATGACCAGGATCCCGGCGATCCCCATCAGGATCCGGTTGACGTCGTTCATTGCAATCCCCCGCTCAAGTTCCCCGGCTTTTCGCCATGTTCATCGCCCGCCTCCGTCATTGCGAGGAGCGAAGCGACGAAGCAATCCAGCTTGGCGTCCGAGGCTGCGCCGGATTGCTTCGCTCCGCTCGCAATGAAGGAGAGGATTACCACACCATCCTGGTTTCGGCGGCTTTTTCGGCTTCGTCCAGCTTTTCGATGGCTTCGGCGATATCGCCGGCAACGAGGAGCTGTGCCCGGCGCGCCGGCGACATGAAGCCGCTCTGCGTCACATGGTCGAGGAATTCGATCATCCGGTCCCAGAAGCCCGCCACGTTCAAGAGGCAGAAGGGCTTGGAATGATAGCCCAGCGCGTTCCAGGTCCAGGCCTCGAACAATTCGTCGAGGGTGCCGATCCCGCCCGGAATGGCGATGAAGGCGTCGGTGAGCTCCGTCATCTTCGCCTTGCGCTCGTGCATCGAAGTGACGGTGTGGAGCTCCGTCAGCCCCCTGTGGGCCACTTCGAGGTCGACCAGCGCCTGGGGAATGACTCCGAACGCCTTGCCTCCGCCCTGGAGGACGGCATCGGCGACGACTCCCATCAGCCCGCGATGGCCACCGCCGTAGACGAGGTCGATGCCCCGGCCCGCCATCTCCTGCCCGAGCGCCCGCGCGATCTCGGCGAAGAGCGGGTCGGCGCCCATCGAGGAGCCGCAATAAACCGCGAGGCGCTTCACAGCTGCGAGTCCACGAGTTCGCGCAGGTTCGCCTCGGGCCGGGCGCCGAAATGGGAGATGATCTCGGCCGCCGCGATCGAGCCCATGCGGAGGCTCTCCTCGATCGGCCGGCCCTCGGCCTGGCCGACGAGGAAGCCGGCGGCGAAAAGGTCGCCGGCGCCCGTCGTGTCGACGATCCCGCCGCCGATCCGCGCCACCGGCACGCTGGCCCGGTGGCCGCCCTCGACCGCGAGCGCGCCCTCGGCGCCGCAGGTCACGACCAGCACCCGCACCTTGTCCTGGATGGCGGCGATCGCCTCGTCCAGGTCCGCCAGGTCGGCGAGCGCCAGTATCTCCAGCTCGTTGGCGAAGAGGAGGTCGATGGCGCCGCTGTCCAGCATCTCGACGATCTCCGCGCGGTGAGGGCCGATGCAGGCGATGTCGGACAAGGTGAAGGCCACCTTGCGTCCCGCCTCTCGGGCGATCCGCATCGCCTCGTCCATCGCCGCCCTCGGCCCTTCCGATCGCCACAGATAGGCCTCGAGGTAGAGAATGGCCGAGCCCCTGATCTGATCGGCGTCGAGCGCCTCCACGGTAAGCTCGTGGGCGGCGCCGCGGAAGGTGTTCATCGTCCGCTGCGCGTCGGGCGTGACGAGGATGAGGCAGCGGCCGGTCGGCAGCCCGTCGGCCTTGGGCGGAGTGAGGAACTCGACTCCCAGCGCCCTGATGTCGTGGATGAAGATCTCGCCCAGCTGGTCGGCGGCGACCTGCCCGACGAAGCCCGCGCGGCCGCCGAGCGCCGCGACGCCCGCCACCGTGTTCGCGGCCGAGCCTCCGCTCGTCTCGCGCGCCTGGCGCATCTTGGAATAGAGCCTCGTCGCCCCCTCGGCGTCGAGCACCTGCATCGAGCCTTTGACCAGCTTCTCGTCGGCGAGGAAGGATTCGTCCGCGCGGGCGATGACGTCGACCACGGCGTCGCCGATCGCAAGCACGTCGAGGCGGGGTTCGGTCAAGGCGGCGGGCGCTTTCATGACTTGGATCAGGAAGGGCAGCCTAGATGGCCGGAGAATGGCTCGACGGAAAGCCCTTTTTGCCGGCGGCGAAAGCCGTTACGCACGGCGGCATGACGACAGAAGTCCCAGCCGCCGCCACCGCCTCCGCCTCCGGCTCCGCGTCCGGCTCGAGCGGAGCCTCGGGAGCCGGCGTTCCCCGCGCGCTGTTCGCTTATTCGATCTTCTACGGCGGGATGGTCTGCATCGCCGGAGTGCTCGCCAACAAGCAGGTGGCGCTCGGGCCGCTGGCGGTGGAGGCCGGCATCTTCGCCTTCCTCCTCCTCGTCATCGCCTCGAGCGCGGTCGCCGAGCTGTACGGCCGCGAGACGGCGAACCGGCTGGTGCTGATCGGCTTCGCTCCGCTCGTCTTCTCGATCCTCCTCGCCATCTTCGTCCTCAAGCTGCCCGCCGCGCACGACATGCCGGCGGAGCGGCTCGACGCCTTCACCACGATCATGGGAGGAACCCCACGCATCTGGATCGCGGGCATCATCGCCTACGGCGTGTCGCAATTCCTCAACGTCACCATCTTCAGCGCCCTTCGCGGCAAGGGGGAGGGAAGGGTGGTCTGGCTCCGCGCGGGCATTGCGGCGGTGCTCTCGCAGATCGTCGACACCTTGCTCTTCATCTCGATCTCCTTCTACGGCGAGTTCCCGATCGGCGACCTTCTGATCGGCCAGATGCTCGCCAAGGTGGTGCTCTCGATCGTCCTCGTGCCGCCGCTTGTCTCGCTGGCCGTGGCCTTCGGACGGAGCCTCGACCGACCTCCGCAGGTCGCTGGTGCCTGATTTGTTCCTCTTGTAATATCAATCGCTTAGAGGGCGGTGCGGCATCGCTGCAACCTATGCTAACTTTTTTGCCCGAGCGCGCAGATTGAGTCTTCGAATCGCCTTGATGGGGCTATAGCAGGCGCCGGGAACGAGGCGATTCGGCCTCCGAGGGGAATTAGCTACCATGAAGAAGCTTTCGCTGTTTTGCGCGACGACCGCGCTCGTCATGCCCGCCATGGCCTTCGCTCAGTCCACCGGCTCGCAGGACTTCGAGGAAGAAGAGACGATCGTCGTCACCGGTACCCGCAACCAGGAAGTCGGCGGAATCCAGGCGCCCGACACCAGCAAGGCGAAGGCGGCGCTGACCTCCGAGGTGATTTCCCGCCAGAACCCGGGCCAGACGATCCTCGATACGATCAACCTCATCCCCGGCGTCAGCTTCCAGAACAACGACGCCTACGGCTCGGCCGGCGGGACGCTCAGCATCCGCGGCTTCTCGGCGGATCGCGTGTCGCTGACCGTCGACGGCATTCCGCTCAACGATTCGGGCAATTACGCCGTCTATTCCAACCAGCAGTTCGATCCGGAGATCATCGGCGAGGTCAATGTCGGCCTCGGCACCACCGACGTCGACAGCCCGACCGCCTCGGCGGCGGGCGGAACGATCAACTACCGGACCATCACCCCCCGGCAGGAGCTGGGCGCGATGGTCTCGGCCTCGATCGGTGAATATGATTTCCACCGCGTCTTCGGGATGATCGAGACTGGCAATTTCACCTCGTTCGGCACCCGCGCCTTCGTCTCCGCGTCGAAGGCGTCCAACGACAGCCCGTTCAATCAGTACGGAAAGGTCGAGAAGCAGCAGTTCAACGCCAAGATCTACCAGCCGCTCGGCAACGGCGGCGACTTCATCTCCGTCGCCGGCCACTACAACCAGAACCGCAATAACTTCTTCGGTTCCGCTCCGCTGCGCTGGGACACGACCCGGGTCGCGAACAACGTGACCTTTCCGCGAATCGCCGGCGGGCAGGCGAACAACCGCTTCCCGATGAACCATGACGAGAGCCGGTACCTGATCAACTTCCCCTGCCTCGTCGACGTGGCCCAGCCGGGCGTCGCCGACGCTCCGGCGCCCTCGTCCGACCCGCGGGCCGGAACGATCTTCGCCGCCGATCCGAACGGCCATTACGCCAGCTGCGGCACGGAGTTCGACCGGCGCTACAATCCGTCGAACACCGGCAACATCCGCCTGGCCTCGCGCATCAGCGCCGGCAAGTTCACCTTCACCGTCGATCCGAGCTACCAATATGTGAAGGCCAATGGCGGCGGCACCGTCACCGCCGAGGAAGGCCTGCGCGACATCAACCCGGCCGGCGGCACCGCCACCGTCGCCGCGTGCCGCACCACGCCGAACAGCGCGAGCAACACCTGCGTGCCCGGCTATCTCGGCGGAGTCCCCTATTTCGGCCGCGACATCAACGGTGACGGCGACGTGCTCGACCGGGTCACCGTCATCGCTCCCAGCCAGACCCAGACCCACCGCTTCGCGGTGATCGCGGGCGTTCGCTACGACATCAACGATGACCACGCGGTCCGCGCCGGCTATACGTTCGATCGGGCGCGGCACCGCCAGACCGGCCAGGTCGGCTTGGTCGCCCCGAACGGCGAGCCGTTCGACGTCTTCCCGGTCAACGATCCCCAGAAGGACGTGACCGGGGTGGACCTCCAGAAGCGCGATCGCCTTTCCTACGCGATCCTTCACCAGCTCTGGAGCGAGTATCGCGGCGAGTTCATGGATGGACGGCTGGTCGTCAACGCCGGCCTTCGCGTTCCGTTCTTCAAGCGCGACCTCAACAATTTCTGCGCCGCGACCTCGCCGACGTTCGTCGAGTGCTTCGGCCGGGACGATCCGCGCTACGCCACTTTCGCGACTCTCAATCCGACGATCCAGGGTCCGCAGCAGCGCGTCTTCAAATATGACGCGATCCTGCCCAATGTCGGCTTCACCTTCGACATCATGCCGCGGATGAGCATCTTCGCCAATTATGCGAAGGGACTGTCGGTGCCGAGCACGGACAATCTGTACAATGCGTTCTTCTTCGCTCCGAATCAGGAGGGCGCTGCGCCCAACCCGGAGAAGACCGACAACCTCGACGTCGGCGTCCGCTATCGCAGCACGCAGATCCAGGCTCAGTTCGGCGGCTTCTTCAACCGCTACACGGATCGCACCGCTTCGGCCTTCGATCCGGAGCTGAACGCCAGCACGTTCCGCAACCTCGGCAAGGTCGATAAATACGGCATCGACGGCTACGTTTCCTATCAGCCGGTCAAGCAGCTGAACATCTACCTGTTCGGCTCCGTGCTGAAGTCGGAGATCAAGGACGACCTGCTTCTCTTCAACTGCAACGCGGACCAGGTGAACGCGAACCCGAAATTTCCGGGCTGCACCGCCGTCGGCGTTCCGATCTTCGCTCCGACCGCCGGCAAGCGCGAGTCGGGCGCTCCGAAATATACGTTCGGTGGCACGGTCCGCGGCAATGCGGGTCCGTTCGAGCTCGGCATCACCGCCAAGCGTACCGGGCCGCGCTTCGTCTACGATACCAACGAACCCGTCCTCGCCGGCAACGTTCGCACTCCGGCGGGGATCACCGAAATCTTCCCGGCCGCGGCTCCGGCTTACTGGCTCGTCAATCTCGATGCGCGGGTGAGCCTCGCCAAGATGGGCCTGGAGCGCACCCACCTCCAGTTCAACGTCTACAACCTGTTCAACGAGTTCTACATCGGCGGGTTCGGCGGCGGTCTGAACCAGTCGATCACCACCACGGCGGGAGCCAATCTGGGCGCTCTGGGCAACCCCGCCTTCGTCCAGATCGGCGCTCCGCGCACGATCAGCGGCACGCTCACCGTCGGCTTCTGATCGGGGGCAGAGAAAAGAAGGGCCGTCGCGACTCGGGTCGCGGCGGCCGTTTTCCTTGTCCCCGGCCTTCGCCGGGATGACGAAAATGAGCCGGAGACGCCGAGCTCAGCCGGCCTTCCGACGAACCTTCTTCGGCGGCCCGTCGGAGCGGGTGATGCTTTCGATCGGGCAGCGCACGCCTTGGACCAGGATCGCGCCGTGCCGGTCGAGCTGGTCCAGCGTCGAAGTCTGGAAGCCGATTCCCGGGGAGCTTCTAAGCCGGCTGCAGCGGTTCATCGTGCGAATGAAATACCAGTCGCCCCTCGGCCCGCGAACATAGAGCGAGTCGTCCGACGCGGCCTTCCACTCGACGGCGTTGAGGCTGCTCATGAACGGTATGACGGTTTCGCCGTCCGCGTCCTTGGCGATGGCCGGAGCGGCCGAGGCGGCCAGGCCGAGGACGATCAGGCTCAGGGTCGTTCGCATCTTTTCACCTCCGCGGGATCGATCTGAGATAGGATCGATGGGGCCGCTTTGCCAGACTGCCCTCTCGCCTGCCGGTCGGCGCCGTTCTAAGGCGCCCCGATGAAGTGCCTGATAATCGCGGCGGGGCAGGGGACGCGCCTGCGCGGAATCGCGCCGTCGAAGCCGCTCGCCCGCGTGGGCGGCCTGTCCCTGATCGAGCATGTGGTGAAGGCGGCGGCGGCCGCGGGCGCCACTGGATTCGTCGTGGTCACGGGCTATGAGCCGGAAGCGCTGGAGGCCATGCTCGGCGATCTCGCCGTCCGCACCGGGCTTCCCGTCGACATCGTGCGCAATCCCGAATGGCAGCGCCCCAACGGTCTCTCCGTCCTCGCCGCCGAGCCGAAGCTGCCCGGCGAGTTCGCCCTGCTGATGTCGGACCATCTTTTCGATCCGGCGATACTGACCGGGATGATCGCCTCCGACCGGACCGGTGCGGCGCTCACCCTCGCCGCCGATTTCGCCGTGGACGATCCGCGTCTCGACCTCGACGACGCCACCAAGATCGAGATCGGGCAAGGCGGGCGGATCGCCCGGATCGGCAAGACACTGGAGCGTTACGACGCCATCGACACCGGGATATTCATCGCGACCCCTGCGCTCTTCCAGGCCCTGCGCTCGAGCCTCGCCCGGGGAGGCTCCGGATCGCTCTCGGAAGGCGTGCAGGCCCTTGCCGAGGCCGGCCTCGCCTTCGTTCACGATTGCGGCGGGCGCTGGTGGCTGGACGTCGACGACGAGGCGGCCTTCGCAAAGGCGGAAGCAGCGCTGCGGTAGCGGCTAGGTCCCCTCCACCGTCAGGACGCCGCGCACCCCATCCACGTAAGCCCGCGCCTTCGCCGCCGTCTCCCGAGCCGACTGGCCCGGCTTGTAGAGGCCCGAGCCCAGGCCGAAGCCGTTCGCCCCGGCGTCCAGCCACGGCTTCATATTGTCCGGGCTGACCCCGCCGACGACGAGCAAGGGCACGGCCGTGGGCAAGACCGCCCGCTGCGCCTTCACCACCGCCGGCGCGGCCCCCTCGGCTGGGAAGAGCTTCAGCCCGGTAGCGCCCGCCCGAAGCGCGTCGAAAGCCTCGGAGGGCGTGAAGAAGCCCGGCAGCGACACCAGGCCGGCCGCCGCCGAAGCCTCGATCACCGGCGCGAAGGTGTTGGGCGAGACGATCACCCGTCCCCCTGCGTCCCGAACCCGGGCGACATCCGCCGCCTGAAGCACGGTGCCCGCGCCGATCAGCGCCGAATCCCCCAGGCCGCGGGCCAGCCTTTCGATGCTCGCCAGCGGATCGGGGGAGTTGAGCGGGACCTCGATAATCCGGATCCCGGCCTCGAAGATCGCCGCGCCGATCGCTTCCACCTCATCGGGAGTGACTCCGCGGATGATCGCGACCAAAGGGCATTCGCGCAGCCTGCGCCCGAGCGTTTCTTCGGCTTTCATCGAACCAGCTCCGCAAGATGCCGGACTCCGGCCAGGAAGGCCTCTTCCCCATCCACCGCCCGCGACTCCCGGCCAGCGACGGCGAGCGCGGCGCGGAAGAGATGCGTGAGCTCCGGCCGGCCCATCGCCACGATCTCGCCCTCGCCCGCGAGACCGAGGCCTACCTTGAGGTCGGCACCGATCAGCAGCCCGCTGACATAGGCGCCCGCCTCCTCCCGGGGAGCCTTGCCGAGCAGGGTTCTGGCGCGGACCGAGAACAACTCCGCGGTGAGGTCGTCCTGTTCCAGGCCGTGCCTGACGCCCGCTTCGAAGGCGGGGCCAGGCTCGGCCGGCGCCGAAAGCAGGTCGGCGAGGATGCTGTGCTCCTTGAGGAGGTTGAACAGCTCACCGGTCATCACGGTGCGGAAGGCGGCGATCCGCCCGTCCTCGAGCCGCACCCATTTGTTGTGCGTGCCCGGGTGGCAGAGCGCGGAATCGGGTCCGATCCAGCCTTCCGCATAGGCGCCGAGGACCTGCACCTCCTCGCCCCGCATGACATCGGCGGCGCCGTCCGAATCGAAGGCGACTCCGGGCACGATCGCGGCCCGTTCGCCCTCGATCCAGCGGAGGCGGGCGGCAAGCTCGGGCAGGCCGGCGGGGCAGGGCACGTAGGGCGCCTCGATCCAGCCCCGGTTGGAGCCGATCATCCCGCCCATCAGCATCGGCAGGTCGCCGAGCCGCTCGCGGATTTCGCCGACCGCCGCGGGAAAGCCGCCGGCGGGCACCGCCAGGATGCCCTTCTCGTCCTCCATCTCGGCGGCGACGGCGCCGCCCGGCTCCAGCCGCCAGGCGCGACGGTTGCTCGTGCCCCAGTCGACCGCGATGAATCCTTCAGCCAAGCGCATATCCATCCGCGCGCCGATAACGCCCTCCGCCCGGCGAGCCCAGCGGATTCAAGACGTCATCCCGGTTCAAGAGGCCGTCATCCCGTTCGAAAACAGGGTTTCAGGGTAGGGAAAGCCGGCATCCCGCCGTCGCCCGAATCTTTTTTGGGACCAGCAGCGCGCTTGAGGCTGGTCCCGCCGCCGCTCGCGGGTTAGCCGTTGCACCGCAAAGCGCAGGGAGGGACGTCATCGCCAACTTCATCTTCGCCACCGGGATCGAGAACAGCATCCCGACCATCAACGGCGGCCGAAGCCGGGTCGACCAGATGGACGTGTGCGGTCACTACCGGCACTGGCGCACGGACTTCGATTGCGTGGAGGAGCTCGGGATCCATTTCCTGCGCTACGGGCCGCCGCTCCACCGGACCCTGCTCGGCCCCAACAAGCACGATTGGGAATTCACCGACCTCAGCTTCGCCGATCTGAAGCGGCGCAACATCACGCCGATCGTGGACCTTTGTCACTTCGGCGTGCCCGATTGGGTCGGAAACTTTCAAAATCCGGACTTTCCGCAGCTGTTCGCAACTTATGCCGGCGCGTTCGCCGACCGCTTCCCCTGGGTGCAGCTTTACACGCCCGTGAACGAGATGTTCATCTGCGCGATATTCTCGGCGAAATACGGATGGTGGAACGAACAGGCCACCGACGATCGAAGCTTCGTCACGGCGCTGAAGCACATCGTCAAAGCCAACGTGCTGGCGATGATCGAGATATTGAAGCGGCGTCCCGACGCCATCTTCATCCAGTCCGAAAGCTCGGAATATTTCCACGCCGACAGCCCGGCCGCGATCGGCAGGGCCGAGCTCATGAACGCCCGCCGCTTCCTCAGCCTCGATCTCAACTACGGCCGCCGCGTCGACAGCGAGATGTACGAGTACATGATGGACAACGGCATGACCCGGGAGGAATATCATTTCTTCCTCAACCATCGTCTGAAGCAGCACTGTATCCTCGGCAACGATTATTACATGACGAACGAGCATCGGGTGTACTCAGATGGCCATACGGAAAGCTCGGGCGAGGTGTTCGGCTACAGCGAGATCACCCGCCAATATTACAACCGCTACCGGCTTCCGGTCATGCACACCGAAACCAACCTCAAGGAAGGCCCCAAGGGCGACGAGGCCGTGCACTGGCTTTGGAAGGAATGGGCGAACGTGCTGAGGATCCGCAACGTGGGCATCCCCACCGTCGGCTTCACCTGGTATTCGCTGACCGATCAGGTCGATTGGGACACGGCGCTCCGGGAGCAGAACGGCAACGTCGTCCCGCTCGGCCTCTACGATCTGGACCGAAACATCCGCAACGTCGGCCGCGCCTACAAGAAGCTGATCCAGGATTGGGGCGACGTCCTCCCGGCCTCTAGCCTTTGCCTGTCGGTGCCGATCGTCCCGCCATCCCAGTGGGACCGCGCCTTCGCCCGCGAGCAGAAGGAGGAAGCGGCCAAGCATCTCAAGGGCTTCGTCACCGAGCCCGCCAATCCGGAGGGCGGGGCGTGACGATCGCCACGGCGCGGGCGCTTAGCCGTCATCCCGGCCAAAGCCGGGACCGCGGGTCAATTTCGCAGGGAGGTCCCGGCTTTCGCCGGGATGACGACGGCTTATGAAAATCGCGAAGATCGAAACCTTCTACGTCCCGCCGCGCTGGCTGTTCGTCCGCGTCGAGGCCGACGAGGGCGCCGTCGGCTGGGGCGAGGCGAGCCTGGAAGGCTGGGCGGAGGCCGTCGACGGCGCTTTCGCGGCGCTTCGCGACCGTTTCCTGGGCCACGACCCGTTCCGGATCGAGGACGTCTTTCAGATCGGCTATCGCGGCGGCTTCTACCGCGGCGGTCCCGTCCTGATGTCGGCGCTCGCGGGCCTCGAGCAGGCCCTTTGGGACCTCAAGGGCAAGGCGCTCGGCCTTCCCGCCTGGGAGATGATGGGCGGCCGGGTCCGGGACCGGGTCCGGGCCTATGCCTGGATCGGCGGCGACCGGCCCGACGAGATCGGCGAGGCCGCCGCCGCCCGCCGGGCGCAGGGCTTCTCCGCCGTCAAGATGAACGCCACCGCGGAGCTCGACTGGATCGGGACTCCCCGGCTCTTCGCGGAAGTGGTCGCCCGGGTCGAGGCGGCGCAGGGCGCGGGGGTGGACGTCGGCCTCGATTTCCACGGCCGGGTCCACCGGCCCATGGCCAAGCAGCTCGCCAAGGCGCTCGAGCCGCTCGGCCTGCTCTTCATCGAGGAGCCGTTGCTGTCCGAGAATCCGGAAGGGCTGGCGCAGCTGGCCCAGCTCGTCTCGACTCCGATCGCTCTGGGCGAGCGGCTTCATTCGCGCTGGGACTTCAAGCCCTTTTTCGAGGCCGGCGCGGTGGACATCATCCAGCCCGATCTCAGCCATTGCGGCGGCATCCTGGAGGCCCGGCGGATCGCCGCGATGGCCGAGGCGTATGACGTCGCCGTCGCTCCGCATTGCCCGCTCGGCCCGCTCGCCCTTGCCGCCTGCCTGCAGGTCGCCGCGACCGCGCCCAACGTCGCCCTCCAGGAGATGTCGCTCGGCATCCACTACAATGTCGGCGGCGACCTCTACACTTTCTGCAAGGATCCGGCTCCGCTTACCGCTCAGGACGGATGGCTGGCGGTGCCGCCGGGCCCAGGGCTGGGCGTCGAGATAGACGAGGAAGCCGTCCGCGAAGCCGACAAGGACCGCCACCGCTGGCGCAACCCGATCTGGCGCCACGAGGACGGCACCTTCGCGGAATGGTAAATCCTCCCGGAGCTTGCTCGGGGAGGGGGACCACCCGAAGGGTGGTGGAGGGGTGCTTGGCGCAGGATTAGAGAAGAGGGCGCGCGAACCTCGACGGTCCGCGCCTTCTACCCCTCCACCATGCTTCGCATGGTCGCCCTCCCCACCGCTCCGCGGCAGGGAGGATCAAGTCAGGCGACGATGCGCAATTTCCCCGGGCGCCGCGCCGGCACCGGGCAGAAGCCGAGCTCGTCGTGCAGCCGGTTGAGCTCGCGCTCGCGCGACTGACGGTAGGCCTCGGCGTACCGAGCGTCGCACTCGGCCTCTTCGGCCGTCTGCGGGCGGTAGAAGCTGACGCAGATGTGGCGGCCGAAAATATCGTCGCCGCGCATCTTCACCTCGGGCTCGGCTCCCGCCGGAAGGCTGCCGCGCACTTCCTGAAGCCGCTCGATCAGAGCATCGAGCGAGCCGAAATCCTTCACCTCGATAAAATCTTTGACTCTTCTACTCATCGCATACCCCTCCCGGTAACTCCCCGGGCGCTTGTTAACTCACAGCGGAATCGCGCTGCAACACTAATCTATATCTATCCACAGGAGAGTTTCGCTCCGCTGAACGCCGCTCTATGTCCCGCACGGACATGGACCTCGATTCCTTCCCGATCCTCGCGCGGGGAAAGCTTGTCCTGCGGCTCGCCCCGAGCCGCGGCGGCGGCATTGCGAGTTTCGAATGCCGCACGGCAAGTGGTTCCAACATAGAGATATTTCGTCCCCTCGACCCGGCGGATCCGTCGCCGGCGGCGCCAGCGAGCTTCCCCCTCGTCCCGTTCGTCAACCGGGTCCGCGGCGGAGTCTTCTCCTTCCGTGGCCGAACAGTCACACTCGCCGTGAATATGCCGCCCGACCCAAGCCCGCTGCATGGGCAGGGATGGCTGGGCGGTTGGGAGGTCGAACGGCTCGGCGCCGACGAGGCGGAGCTCGTGTACCGCCATGCCGCCGGTGAATGGCCCTGGGCCTACGAGGCCCGCCAGAGCTTCGCGCTCGACGAGACGGGCCTCAGCCTCGACCTCGCCTGCACGAACCGTTCCGGCGAGGCGATGCCGTGCGGGCTCGGCCAGCATCCCTTCTTCAACTGCACCCCCGCCACCCGCCTCGACACCGGCGTCGAAAGCGTCTGGACGATCGACGAGCGGGTCCTTCCGGTCGAGCAGGTGCCCGCGACCGGCCGCTTCGACCTCGCCGACCGGCTCGTCTGCGGCCTGGGGCTGGACCATGGCTTCGGCGGCTGGAGCGGCCGGGCGGTCATTTCCGATCCGGGCTGGCCGTTCCGGCTCGAGATGTCGTCGCCCGAAGCCCGCTTCTTCCAGCTCTACTCGCCGGCTTCAGGCGGCCTCTTCGTGGCCGAGCCCGTGACCCACGCCAACGCCGCGTTGAACGAGCCGGAGGAACGGTGGGAGGCGCTCGGCCTTCGGGTCCTGGAGCCGGGCGAGACGATGTCGCTGGCGATGCGGCTGGAGTTGATGCCGGTCTAGATCCTCCGCTGCTTTTGGCAGGGGAGGGGGACCGCGCGAAGCTCGGTGAAGGGGCCTTGCTGACTCCGAAGGGCCCCCCTCCACCAGGCTTCGCCTGGTCCCCCTCCCCGCGAAACCGCGGGGAGGATTTCAGGTCAGTAATCCGGCTCCAGGAGGCCGCCGATCACGTGGTTCTGGATCACCGGCTTGAGCGCGCCGGTCACTCGATAGGTGAGATGGTCGCGGACCCGCGCCGGAAGCGATTCCAGATAGCCGCTGGTCGCCTGCAGATCGTGGTGCCCGGAGTTCGTGGCGTCGGGCGCGTCGACTCCAACCACAAGCACCGGCCGCCACTCCTGCGACCGGTTGGCGGTGCCGCGATGGATGGTGAGCGCCGATCGGGCGGAGATGTCGCCCATCTGAGCCAGCTTGGCCTGGCTGCGGCCGATGTAGCGGGGCCAGAGCTCCCTGGGCGGGAACATCTCGTCCTTGCACCCCGACAAATCGTCCCACTGGGTGCCGGGCGCGATCTCGAAGGCGCCGTGCTCGGGCGTCGTATCGACGGCCGTCAGGTTGAAGGCGAGCGAATTGAGGCGGCGGCCCTTCGAAGTCGCCTCGGGCGCGGGAAAGTCGCGATGCCAGGGCTGGTCGGCGGCGCCCGGAAAGGGGATGTCGAAGCCGACCTCGACGATCCGGTAATCGGGCCCGAGCACCGCCTCGCAGACCGCGACGAACCAGGGGTGCGTGGCGATGTCGACGAATCCCCGGATGCGCTCCGGATGCACCTCTACATACCAGCGCTGTGGGCCCCTCGGGAGAGCGCCGCCCGGCACTTGCCGAGCCTCCTCGAACAGCAGCGCGATATCCTCCCGCATCCGCTCCGCCCAGGGCCGGGAAAAGGCGCCCTTGAGCGCGATGAAGCCGTCGCCGTAGAGGCCGCCCATGATGGCGCCGGTGTCGTAGTCATGCTCTTCAATTCGTGCCGCGCTCGCCATCTCGACCACCCCGTTCCGGACGGATTTCGAATTAATCCATTTGTCTGATGAATGCGAGGCGGCTAACGGGCCGCCGATGTCGGAAAATGCACCATTCGCCTTTGAAGTACAGGCCTGCGAAGACGGGGAGGGGACTCGCCTCGAGGTGCGCCGCGCCGGCGCCGCGCAGGCCCGCTCCTATCGCATCGCCGGCGGCGATCAGTCGCATTATGCCGCCTTCTACCGCGCCCTCGCGGAGGATTGGGGCACCCGCCTTCCCCATGCCCTAGCCGAGCCGGCGCAGGCCCCGGAGCCGGACGTCGAGTGGCGCCCGCTGCTCACCGACAACGTCTCCCCGAGAATCCTCGCCGGCTACGGCGATCCCGCCGTGCTCAGCACGGAGGAAGGCTACATCCTCGTCGCCACCTCGAACGACGCGCCCGACGCCTTCCCCATCCTCCGCTCGAGGGACCTGGAGCATTGGGAGCATGTCGGCTTCGTCTTCCCCGAAGGCGAAGCTCCCGAATGGACCGCCACGGGCCACAAGGTGGCCGATTTCTGGGCGCCGGAAATGGCCCGGGTCGGCGACGAATATTGGCTCGTCTACAGCGCCCGCCAGCGCTCGAACGCGCTCGCGATCGGCCTCGCCAAAAGCGACAGCCCGTTCGGGCCGTGGACGGACCTGGGCCGGCCCCTGATCGCCGGCCATGCCGTCAACACCACGGGCGCTCCGGACGATCCGGCCAAGCCGCTGCTGAGCGGCGGAGTCATCGATTCGCATATCTTCATCGATCATGACGGGCAGCCTTTCCTTTTCTGGAAGGCCGACACCAACGGAGTCTGGCCGCGTCCGCTCGCGACCCTGCTCCGGGGGCAGCCGGAGCTGATCGAACCTTTGTTCGAGAGCGAGGAGGACCGGCGCACCGCCGCCTTCGCCGCCGCCATCGTCCCCTGGGCCAATAGCCGCCGGCCGATGGAGCGGTTCTTCCTGATGCAGCCCCTGATCGAGGCGGCGCTCGCCAACTGGCGGCCGGTCCGGCAGGCGCTCGAGCAATGCGGGCTCGCCGGAGCGATCCTGGAGGCGATGAGCACCCCGATCTACGCTCAGCGCATAGCGCCGGACGGAGCCTCGTTCCTGGGCGAGCCGACCGTCGTGCTCGCCAACGATCAGGATTGGGAAGGGCATCTCATCGAGGGCCCCTGGGTGACCCGGCAGCAGGGCCGCTACTGGCTGTTCTACGCCGGCAACGACTTCTCGACTCCGGCCTACGGGATCGGCGTGGCGGTCGCGGACCATCCGCTCGGCCCCTACGTCAAGCAGACCGAGCCGCTGCTCCGCTCGACCCGCACCTGGACGGCGCCCGGCCACGCTTCGGTCGCGCCGGGCCTGGACGGGGAGCCGCACCTCTTCTTCCACGCCTTCCACCCCGGCACCGGCGGCTACAACGTCTTCCGCGCGCTGCTCACGGTGCGGCTGAAGTTTGAAGGCTCGACCGTGACGATATTGCCCGCCTGAGCCTACTTACCCTCTCCCGCTTTCCGCGGGAGAGGAGGGGCCCGCCGCGAAGCGGTGGGAGGTGAGGGTCTGTAAGCCCGACTCAGCAAGACCCTCACCTCCCAAGCCTTCGGCTTGGGCCCCTCCTCTCCCGCGAAAAGCGGGAGAGGGAATGGTAACTTAGGCGCGTCTATTGAGCCCGGCTCGGCGGCACTCCGTAGGCTTGGCGGAAAGCGCGCGTGAAGGCGCTCAGCGATGCGTAGCCGAGCCGCTCCGCCAGCTCCGTGGGCGAGGCCGCGCCGTCCCTCAGCAGCCGCGCCGCGGCCTCGAGGCGAAGCCGCCGGTGATAAGCGAGCGGAGGCAGGCCGTGCACCTCGGCGAAGCTTCTGCTCAGGTGGAAGCGCGAAAGCGCCGACTGGGCGGCGATCTCGTCCAGGGTGAGCGTTCGGCCCTGATGGTCGTGGATGAAGGCGCGGGCGCGCTCGATCCGCTGCAGGGTCTCGATCCGGGTCGAGCGCTTCAGGCTGCTCAGCCTTTCGAGCCGGCTGGCGAAGGTCGAAAGATAATCCTCCGCCCCGGCGGTGACCTGCTGGACGATCTTCGCGGCGAGCGCGCCTCCGGTCTCCGGCCTGGAGGCGAGCAGCCGCGCGTAGCGCGAGAGGAGCGGGGCGAGCGGCTCGGCGCCGCAGCCTTCGATCACTCGGGCGAGGGGGCCGCGATCCGCCGGCGGCGGCGCATTGACGCCAAGATAGACGCACAGGCCGACGGTTTCGTCGGGCCTCGGCGTCGAGACCTCGAACTCGGTGCCCGCCTCGACCAGAAGGAACCGGCCGGGCCGGACCGCCCGGGAACGGCCGTCGATCTTGTAGACTTCCTCGCCGCTCAGCACGAACTTCACGGACGGCGCCAGCGCCCGGATCGTGCTTCGGCCGCCCTCGAGGCGCGACAGGACGACGCAGCCGTGCCTGAGCGGCAGGCGCTCACCCTCGCCATGGCTGCGCATCAGGTAGAAAGGTGTCGAGTCGATCACAATTGTAATCGTAAGCAAAATCGGTGCCACGTAAAGGCTTGGCGGAAATTCGCCGTTCCTGCCCGCTTGACCGCTCTTGCTCGCGTTCGGAACCGGTCGCGGGCGTACGCTTTCGGACGGAATGCGGATCGTCACATTCAACGTCAACGGCATCAACGGCCGGCTTCCCGTGCTTCTGGAATGGCTCGAGGAGACGAAGCCCGACGCGGTCTGCCTCCAGGAACTGAAGGCGCCGGACGAGAAGTTCCCCGCCGCCGCGATCGAGAAGGCCGGCTACGGAGCGATCTGGCACGGACAGCAGCGCTGGAACGGAGTGGCGATCCTCGCCCGCGGCTGCCAGCCGGTCGAAACCTGCCGCGGGCTGCCGGGCGACCCCGACGATGTGCAGAGCCGCTACATCGAGGCGGCGGTCGGCGGGATCCTGATCGGCGGCCTCTATGCCCCCAACGGCAATCCGCACCCGGGGCCGAAGTTCGATTACAAGCTCGCCTGGAACGAACGGCTCATCGCCCGCGCCTCCGAATTGATCGGCCTGAGCGAGCCCGTGGTGCTGGCCGGCGACTACAACATCATCCCGACCCCGACTCCGGCCGATGCCTACAAGCCCGAGCGGTGGATGGACGACGCGCTGATGCAGCCGGAGCCCCAGGCGCAATATCGCCGGCTGGTCGCGCAGGGATGGACGGACTCGCTCCGGCATCTCCACCCCGACCAGCCCATTTTCACCTTCTTCGATTATTGGCGCAACGCCTTCGCCCGCAATGCCGGCCTCCGGATCGACCACCTGCTTCTCAACCCGCCGGCGGCCAAGCGGCTGACGGCCGCGGGAGTCGACCGCGAGGCGAGGGCGAAGGAAAAGGCCAGCGACCACGCCCCGACCTGGGTGGAGCTGAAATAGTCGGAGACGGCGCAATGCCGGAATGACGGAAACGTTTACACTTTCACCCCCGCCCAACCCCAAATACCGCGGTTTTCCGCCGCTGGCCCGCATCTTGCTGATTAGCGGACATGCTGAAGAAGGCCTTAAGACTTTTCGTCATCAAGACCCGGCTCGAGGCCTGGGCGGTCATCTACGCGCTCGCCGTCGGGGGCGTCACTCGCGGCCTCGACTATATGGACCAATATCCCGGCGCCGGCGGCTGGCTCCTCTTCGCGGCCTGCACCGGCGCCGTCTTCATGGCCGGCGCCAAGATCCTGGACGCCACCGGCGAGCCGAGGCACCGGCGCTCCACGCTTCAGCGCATGGTGGCACGAGCCAAAGGCGCATAACCGTCATCCCGGCGAAAGCCGGGACCTCAGGACAAGAAGTCTCGTCGGGTCTGCCCGAGGTCCCGGCTTTCGCCGGGATGACGGGTTGCCAACGGTTGGCGCAATTTCCCAACCCTCGGCGGGGCTCGGCCCCGCGTCTCGTCGGCCATGCCGCGATTTTTGGCAGTTTTCTGCCATTTCCTTCATTTGGCACGGCCCTTGTAATCATGTCGGCAACCGCTTCGAGCGGGGGAGCAACAGGTTCAAGGAGCGAAGCAGATGTTCGATTATCGTAAGATCAGGGAAAATACGGCGGCGGCGGTCCTTGCGGTCGCGCTGTCGGCGGTGTCGGTCGGCGCCGCGGTCGGTCCGGCCCGGGCGGTCGAGACCGGCGGCTCCCTCTACGCCTCGGCTCCGGTCGCCTCCGCCCGTGCCTGAGACGATCCACGTGTCCGCCGACAAGCTGGTGCGGATCCCGCCGAGGCCCGGCGGCCCCCGCCGCCGCGAAGGCGGCTGGAGCCCGGGGGGCGCCCGCCCGCACCGCCCCGCCATCGCATTGATGGAGTTCCTGCCGATGAGCATCTTCTCCCGCACCCGCGACATCGTCGCGGCGAACTTCGCGGACCTCCTCGACAAGGCCGAGGACCCGGCGAAGATGATCCGGATGATCATCCTCGAGATGGAGGAGACCCTGGTCGAGGTCCGCTCGGCCTCCGCCCGGACCATCGCCGACCAGAAGGAGATGCGCCGGCAGATCGCCCGTCTCGACAAGCTCCAGGAGAGCTGGGCCGAGAAAGCGGAGCTGGCGCTGAGCAAGGGCCGCGAGGATCTCGCCCACGGCGCTCTGACCGAGAAGCAGAAAGTGGCCGCGATGGCCGAGAGCCTGAGGGTGGAGATCGACCTGCTCGACGAAGCCATGCGGGCGTCCGAGGCCGACATCGCCAAGCTCCAGGGCAAGCTGAACGAAGCCCGCCTTCGCCAGTGCGCCACTCAGACCCGCCTCGAAAGCGCCAACCAGCGCGCGAGGCTGCGCGAGATGACCGCCGGCCCCAAGGTGGACGAGGCCTTCTCCCGCTTCGACGAGCTCGAGCGGCAGGTGGATTTCGCCGAAGGCCGGGCCGACGCATTGATGCTCGGCGCTCCGCCGGGGACGCTCGACGAGCAGATCGCCGAGCTTCGCAACGCCGACAAGATCGAGGCGGAGCTCGAAGCCCTCAAGGCTAGGCTCGCGGCCGAACGGGAGGGCTGAGCCATGCAGGAATGGATCCACCGGATCATCGCGGCCCGGGACCCGGATTGGCGCAGCCTTTCCCGCACCCCGGCGACGGCCGCGGCCGGCGCCCGCAACGAGACACCAAGGAGGGAAAAATGAAGAAGCGCTTCTATCTGGACAAGGCCAACGGCAAGGTCTTCGGAGTCTGCTCCGGAATCGCCGACCATATGGGCTGGGACGTTACTTTCGTTCGAGTGGCGATGGTGCTGCTCACACTGATCACCTTCCCCTGGGCTCTGTTCGGCTACGGCGCCGCGGCGATGATCGGAAGCCGGCGCCCGGCCGGCCTTCACGGCGAAGCCTCGCCGTCCCCGGCCGCCCGGACCTCGACCTTCGAGCTCAACCGCTCGATGCGCGACATCGACCGCCGCATGGCCGAGGTCGAAACCTACGTCACCGCCCAGAACACCCCTCTCGCCCGCGAGATCGAGAGCCTTCGCTGACGAGAAGCGCAAACGGGAGGAAGTGATGAGCGAATCGACGACGATGATGGCGATGGCGGGCTTCGGCCTGGCCGCGCTCTGCATCCTGCTCTTCGCGGCTTTGAAGGGCTGGCAGGGCTGGCTCGATCTGAAGCGGCTGGAGCTTGGAAGCGGAGAGCCGCGGGGGGCGAGCCACGGCGGGATGGCGGAAAGGATCGAGCTCGCCGACCTCAAGGAACGCATCCGCAAGCTCGAGAGCCTCGCGGCCTGCATCGATCTTTGACAGGAAGGGGGAGGGGGCGCGCCGCCCCGTCATCCCGGCGAAGGCCGGGATCCATGAACACAGCAGTGTGAAATTAATCGCTGCCGTGTTCATGGATTCCGGCCTTCGCCGGAATGACGTCACTCCAGCCTCAACCGCTCCACGCTCCCGTCGCGCCTCACCCGGAAGATGTCGCCGTAATCCGTCTCGGCGAGGTCCGCCGGCCGCGCTCCGCCGAGCCCGGCGACGATCTCCGGAACGGTGTTGCTGTGGCCGACGATCAGCACCGGCCCCGCCTCCTTCTTCACCCTCGCGATCAGTCCCGGGGTGTCGGCCGGATCGTAGACATGCGCTGGAAGACTGAGGGCCGCCGAGAGCGGGACCGCGGTCTCGGAGGCGCGGCGGGTCGAGCTGACGTAGATCGCCCGGGGAGGATCCGCGGTGAAGAATCTGGAGAGCCGCCGGGCATTTTCCATGCCTTCCGCGCTGAGCAGCGGATCCGGCCCCTCCGCCTTCTGGAGGTGCCGCATCACGTAATAGGCGACCGGCGCGGGCTGGGTCTCGCGGTCGGGCGCACTGGTGGCGCAGGCGGCCACCACCAGCAGCAGCAAAGTTGCCAGCGGACGGAACAAGGTCATGGTGTCGCTCCTTTCGCCCCAGCCTGCCCCGCCGAGCGCCGCTTCACAAGGGCGGCGACAAGGGTTACGGGCGCAGCGAGCCGCAACGAACAGGGTAGAGGATGACCGAAAGCAGCGAGCGCCCGAACCGGCCGGCGCTCTCCCTATATGTCCCCGAGCCG
>DASVTN010000158.1:0-57767 GCA_036387555.1 Allosphingosinicella sp.
GTGGCCGGCATCCGAGGTCACCTCATCGTTGGGCGGCCCCCAGCCGAGGAGCGAGAGTTCCGAGGCGAGCAGAATGACGTGCACGTGCGGTTGGCGCAGCCGTACGTCGACCCCGGCGAGAAAGGGGGCATGGGCACAAAGAACAACGGGTAGATTTCTCTTGAGCGACGCTTTGCGAGCGGCCGCCCGTATACGCTCATAGGAGGATTGCAGCGGCTCGGATAATGGCTGGAGCACCTTGATCGCGCAGACCAGCCCTTTGCGCCAGGGAAGGAGATTTCGCTCATAGGCCTCCATCAGCCGCTGCGGCGCCATATATTCGTCGCTTCCGGAGGGAGGCAGGAGCACGTCGAACCGCGAGCAGGTGAACGGTCTGGTCCAGTCGCCCTTCGGCGGCGCTTCGATTGGATAGAGCTTTCGGCGGACGAACTCCGACGCGCTCAAGCTGCAAGGCTCCCCACGATATTCTCTTCGCAACACGCCGTAGGAGAAGCCCGGCGTATCTCCGGCCGGGTTGATGTACATGCTCGGAGACCAGGCCTTGCCGGTGCGGGCCTTCGACTTGGGGCCACGGCTTGGGGCGCGCTTCAGCGGTTTGGCCATAATCAGAGTCCCCCCCACAACTGGCTTTTGAGCAAGGCCGTCGCCCGCGCCATCGCCAGCTGCCGCTGAGCGGGCCAGACGGCGGGGAGGTCGCGCCGGATGATGACGGCGTCGGCGGTGACGTCGAGCCGCACGTCTTCCTCCCGCGGGTCGACCAGTGCGAGTCGGCCTCCGAACAGGAGCGCGGGCAGGAGACCGCATCGGGGATGTGAAGCAGCTGCGGCCGGGATCCAGTCGAAAGTGACCGGAGACGGAGGATGCAAGGATGTCGCCAGGCGAAGGATCAGTACGTCCCGGCGGCCGGCCGCCGCCAGGACGCCTGCATCGTCCAGCAGCAGCGGGGTTTCGCACCGGGTCGCCCACAAAGTATAGCCTCCCAGATGGACTCGGAGGTGCGAGGGCTCCTCGTTGACGGCTGCCGACCCGGCTTCGCCGGCGCCGACGAGCGACAGCATTAGGAGCGCAGCCTGAGCTGACCGACGAGTCGAGAAGGGCACGGTCATGGGGTGGGCGAGTTGGCGGAGCATGGTTCTTTTTCCTCTCGGAGCGGGGACGCTCCCCTGCTTCCCCCCTTCAGCATTGACGCCGCGGCTATGCGGCGTGGCTTCTGGCTCTTGGACGGCGCTCACCGCGCCGATCACGGCCAAAGCAGTGCGGAAAGGAGCTTGTCGGCGCTGGTCTTGCCACGCGCGAGGTCATCCTCATCCCGGTAGGGCCGGGTGAGGGTGGGTTTGGGTCCGTCCCGAGTCAGCGCGAACAGCAGAGGATCCTCGAGGCGGCCGACGAGCCACCAACGGTCGTGATCGGCCGTCCAGAGATGAAGATCCCCAAAGGGGTCGGAGCGGCTCCCGTCCGCCAGGTAGATCTCGACGCTGAGCTCAGCAAAGGGCCTGCGATCCCAGAGCCTGCCGATCATGCACGAGACCTGGCGCCGCCTCGCCCACGCCGCCACCTCCCGGCAGGGAGGCCCCGCACCTCGGATGATGCCGATGTCAACATCGGGGCGCCGGAAATATCTAAGCTGCGGAATGGGACAGCCCAGGCGGCTGAGGTTCTGGCCGTCGCCGCCGGACATGGTGGCGGCCAGGAAGAGAATTGCGTGCCTGGCTCGGCGCGCTTCGTCGAGTGAGAGCACTTTGGCTTGTAGAGGAGCAGTCATGTAGGCCTTTGGTTTGGGTCCGCCTCAGACCAATTTCATCTATCGGCCTGCGGTGCAGAGACGGACTCCAACGCTCTTACCGTGTCGCTCAGTCGAGCTTTCGGTTGTTGTAATCGATGAGCGGCTTGCCTTCATTTCTCGAAATGCATAGACTTCTGGTGCCCGCAATAGCAGCGGTCGAGGCTTGACAACCTCGCGACTATGAAGCGGCTTTCGACCTCCTGGTCGACCGGATGGCGAGCGCGCATGTCCAGGGCCCTTGCGGCCTAAAGGCGCTCGCGGCTGGACATAGTCGCAGCTTGTCAACGTCCGGTTCCAAGGGCCGGCGTCGCCTCGTTCCGGGTGACGCCGCCGGCCGCTCGCCGTCGGCGCAGCGACGGGACGTGGTATGGCCGCTTACAAGATATTCTTCCTGATGTTGGGCCTCTCCGCCGGCGCGATGGCAGGAGGCTCACCCGCCGTGGCGGCCGAGCGGGTCGCCACAGCGCCGTGGAAAGTCGCGGGCGTGGCGCTCGGGATGAGCCTGCGTGAGGTCGATCTCGCGATGCGGGCGGCCGGATATACCCGCGCGGGCAGCTCGACGAGCCGCTCCTGGCAAGGCGAGGTCGCCTTTCAGGCGCGTCGCCTGCGGGGTGTCACCGCGCCGGACGGGCCGGAAGCCGTCAGATCCGAGACTTTCGCCAAGGGAGAGGAGCGGATCTCGGTCGAATATGCTCCGGGCCGCACCGGCCCCTAGGTCGCGAAGGCGGTCTACCAGATCAGGGTCGCGGCAATAGATGTCGGCACCTTCCAGTCGGCCCCCCTCACGCGTTACGGTCCGCCGACGAGAAAATGGGACCCTGAGCTTCACTACTGCTCGCCGGGGGAGACCCATTGCGACACGCGCTTCCCCTTCTACAATCCTCAGCTTCCAAGCATCAGCGTCTTCCTCACCGACGGCATGTACCGGACGATCACTCTCGCGGAAGGGCGCAAGGCCCGGGAGACTCGCGAGCTTGCGATTCGCTCCGAGGTCGACCGGCTCTACCCGAAGAAGGACAAGCCGACCTTCTGATCGAATCTCTCAGCCGTCGAGAAATGCCGCGAGCTGCTCGTCGGCTTTCGCTTTGGCGGCTACAAGCTCGATCTCGTCGGCGAAGGGAGAGGCGGTGGTCGGGATAGGCCCCTCCGGGCGGAGCCGCAGAGCTACCGAGTCCTCGGCGCCGCCGACGAGCCAGCGCGGGCCGTTCTCCGAAAAGGCGAGCCTGTATCCCGTAAGAGCCACAATGCCACCGTCGGCGAGATAGACATCGACCACCAGCGTCGACTGCTCCCCACGCTTGCGCAGGCGGCCGATCATGCAGGTCATCTGGCGGTGGCGGACCCATGCCAGGATCTCGCGTTCGGACGGCAAGGCGCCGGTGGGGACGGCGATATCTACTCTCGGACCCGCGAAATATTTCAGACCGGGGATAGGACAGGCGCCCCTGAGGGCAAAACCGTTCCCGCCTGACATCGCGGCGGCGAGGAAAAGGGCGGCGCGCTGGGCGCGTCGGGTATCGTCGAGCGATACCACTTGGGATTTGGGAGGACGGCTCATTGGAGGCTTTCAGTTCGAGGGACCGTCCCAGACCAGTTTCATTCACCGGCCTGCGACGCAGAGCCACCTCATCCCCTTCGCGGCCCTTGGCTGGGCGCGCGGCCGCCTTCCTGCTCGAGGGCAGGTCTGCCACTTCCATTCTTCGAGAACGCCGCCCGCGGCTTCTAGCGGTCTCGCCCCAAGGCCAAGTTGGCGAGAAATTTCCGCATTTCCAGGCACACGGCCTCAGTCCGCCCGATGATGTGGCAATCGCCCTCGCGGATCATCCACACGCGCCCGTGCTCGTCGAATTCGAACTCGAGCTCGATGTCGGTGCGAAGCTGCGCGGCGGTCAGCTCGGGAGCCGGGCCCCGGTTGATCGCGTCCGCGCCCATGGAGACATGGGCTGCCGCCTGGAAGAAGCGGGCTTCGTCCAGCTCGGCCGCAAGCCGCATGGCGGCATTGCGCAGGCGTTCGATGGACGCGGGTCCGTAGGAAGGTGGTGTCGCTGTCATGGCGGTTCCGGGGCAAGAAGGTGGAGCCGCGGGTCAATGAGACGCGAGACTGGAACGCGGCGGCGCCGCCGAGGCCGACAAGTCCATCTTCAATTTCAGGTCGCTGACTGCGCTGGCCGAGATTCTGGAATCCGCTCGCATCCGGTCTTACTCCACGGTTGGAGACGCCCGCCCCCGGGCCTGTCTCCGTGTTTTCCGAGGCGGTGCGACCGGCGGAGCCGGCCGGCGACAAGCTGCGACTGGGACAGCGGCGAGCGCCTTCAGGCGACAATGCCTGGGCATGCGCGCTCGCCATTCGGTCGACCAATAGGTCGAGGCCGGCTCATAGTCGCGAGGTTGTCACGCCTCGGCCCACCACGGCGGTGGGCAGGGCGAAGTAATCACCAATAGCAGCGAAAAGCAATAGGCGACCTGTCGTTTTTCGATAGGTTCAAGAAACGCCGCCGAGGCTGTGCATTGCCCGCGCCACGGGATAGGATCGGCCTATGCGCACCGACCTCGATCACCTTCCGGCCGCCAAGCGGCGCGAGCTGGAGCGTGTGGTCCAGATCCTGTTCGACGAATTCGGCGACGCGACTGCCATCGCCACCTCCGACTGGAAGAAGCAGGCGCGCATCCTCAAGGTCATCCTCTACGGCAGCTATGCCCGCGGCGGCTGGGTCGATGAGCCGCACACCGCGAAGGGCTACCAGTCCGACTTCGACCTCCTCATTATCGTCAACCATCAGAAGCTGACGAACCGGGCGGAATTCTGGTCCAGCGCCGAGGACCGGCTCAACCGGGAGCTGGCGATCACCAAGACGCTGAGAACGCCCGTAAATTTTATCGTCCACAGTCTTCACGAGGTGAACGACGGCCTCAGCCAGGGCCGTTATTTTTTCATGGACATCGCCGGCGACGGGATAGCGATTTATCAAAGTGACGGCACCGACCTGCCGGAGGCAAAACCGAGGACGCCAAGTGAGGCGCTCGCTCTGGCGAAGGAGTATTTCGAGGAGTGGCTGCCGAGCGCTCGCGAGTTTTACGACAACTTTCAATTCAACCGACGGCAGGACCGGCGCGCCAACGCCGCCTTCCAGCTACATCAGGCAGCGGAACGCTATTATCATTGCGTCCTGCTGGTCTGCACCTTCTTCACGCCCCACGTTCACAATCTCGGCTTCCTCCGCACCCAAGCCGAACGGATCGACATGCGGCTGTTTGACGTCTGGCCGCGTGAGGCGAGGCGGGAGCGCGCGATGTTCCAGAAGCTCAAGGAAGCGTACGTCAAAGCCCGCTATTCGAAAAATTTTCGGATCAACGAAGACGAGCTGACGTGGCTGGGAGCCCACGTCGAGGAGCTTGGCCGCGTCGTCGAAATGGTCTGCTTAGTGAGGCTCCAGCATCTTGAGCGAAGCGTAGCGAAGTGACTGCAAAAGCGATCGCACCGGTTTTGGCAGTCGCAGCAGCGATGTGGCTCACGATATTGCCTCATCGCCCCCTAATGGATGATGCGTCATGGCTCAGATCGAAATCTACGCGAAGCCCTCCAGCCTCTACCGCTACCGCAGACTTGGCGAGTCGGCGGCCCAGGAGATCGCAGCGCTCCTTGAGAGCTACGTCTACTGCCCCTCTTATTCCGACCTTAACGACCCCATGGAAGGCAAGCACCGGCTATCCGCACGCCTTCAGAAGGACCCCAACTTCGGGAAGAGCAACAGCCGAATAAAGGCGGCATTTGACGCCTTGGGTGTCGCGTCGTTCTCCGAGGTGCATAACCATGAGCCAATGTGGGCACATTATGCCGATGAGTTCAAAGGCATGTGCATCCAATATAATTTGAACAAGCTCTTGAAGGGCCTCGGCCCGGGTACAGCGATTACCCGCATGATGTATTCCAAGCAGGAGCCGGTGCTGATCGACGATAGCAGCAACGCAGTGGACCGAGCGCGCAAGTGCCTATCAAGCAAGACCGTCCGCTGGGCCAGTGAGCGTGAGTGGCGAGTCTTCAGTGAACGTCGAGGTGAGGCCGGCTACGAAGAGCGTTCCACCGTCACTCGGATCTATCTCGGTTCTCGGGTTTCCGACGATGATGAGGCGACCGTCTTGGCTGCTGCGAAAGAAATCGGCGTGCCGGTGAGCAAGATGGACATCAACGCATATGCACTCGAGTTCAAACTGCTTTGGGCCCCGGTTCGCCGCAAGCCGAAGCCGAGATGATTCTCGAAGCTGATAATAAGGTGCGGCGGTCAATATCTCATGCTGTTCGCTTCCGCTGACGGACGCGCCGCCAGCTGGTAATGAGAGGTTTGGGTGACGCAGCGTTGAAACTGTCCTTCGTTTACGGGTCGCGCTCATCAACCGGAAGGGGCGGAGCCAGCAGCGTTACCGCTGTCGCGTAGACCCAAGCCTGCGCAAGCTGGTTCGAAAGCGGATCCCGAAAGACGACCAGCCGCCAAGGTCCTTGAGCGCCGGCTATCGCCATCTCCATCCCTTTTGGTGCCTTCAGCACCACCTGGCCGTCGCGGGCCGGGTTTCGGCGGAATGTTGCGTTGCGACTCAGCTCCGCCCGAGGCAGCTCCGCAAGATATTGCTGTTCGCTCTGAACCTCCGCTTCATGATAGCGACGGGCTTTTTCCTCCAGGCTATCGACTTTGGCGTTCAACTGCGCGAACGCGGCTTTCGCCTCAGCACTTTGGGCCGATTGCTGAGGGATGAGGGTGTATAGCGATAGAACGGTGATCACGAAACTGACGAAGCTAACCAGACCCATTCGCTGCAGTTCCGGAATTGTGTTCGGACCAAGGTCGGTCAAGAACCGCAACAGGGCATCGATCAGAGACTGATAGAGGCGGGCGCCCTCATCGTCCGTTGGCGCTTCCGCAATTGCTTCCGCGATCCGCTGAGCTTCAATCACCATTTCCGCAGCGATCGCGGTCGCCGAGCGCATCTCGCCTTCGCTTGCGCGAAGCGTCAGCGTGTCGACCATCAACATACGCTCGGCAATCGCGCCAAACATCGACATCCGCGGGAGGGCGTCGGTGATCATCCGCTTGTAACTGTCACTTGCCGATGCCGCCGCGATGGCCGCACCGACGGCGGACCGGTTAGCATCAAACGCCCTCACCGTATCGAGAACGCTGCTGGAAAACCGCCGCTGTTCTGCAATAAAACCGGCATGCTGCTTGGCAACATCACGCGCCGTCTCGATAACAGACAGCGCCCAAGCCGTGGTGGTGAGCTTCTTAAAGGCTTCTCGTTCCTTCCGCTCCCGTTCGAGCGTATCCATCACGCCGCGGTAGGGTGCCCCAAAGTCGAGGCCACGCATCAATTTATGATGCTCGGTGGCTTGGCGAATCTCCTCGCCGACGCCTCCGTGACCCAGCACGTTTCGGTAGAGCGCGGCGCGCTCGCGCTCCTCCCGCAAGAAGCGGTCCACGGCGGTCTCGGGAGATCCAAACGGATTGTTTCTCATGGACCGAAGACTGTCAGATCAAGACTGACTGCGCGACCAATATTTGGGTAACTAAAGTGAACCGCTACAACCGGTACCTCATCTCGTGCGGCTAATTTAGGTCGGAGGTCAGACACGCATTGCCTGCTCGATCGTCGATCGTATCGTCGCGATCTGCTCGGCCAGCTTGTCATAAATCATGTCCAAGGCGGCGCCATATCCCCCCGCGGTCGTTGCGGGGTCGATTCCGAAGCGCCTCAGTGCCTCCGCCAGGCGGGCTTCAGCGTCGCCCTTGCGATGCGCCGCGATGGTGCGCAGATCCGAGAGGGCGAAGAGATGGTCCAGGGGCCGCGCCGGCTTGGTCCCGTCGGCCTCCAGGCGCGTGGCCACCTCGGAACCCGATTCCCATAGAGGCAACCCCGAAGCCACGGCTACCTGCGCCAAGCAAATCAGACGGTCGAGGAGCTTCAATCCGCGAAAGTCGTCCATTCGGCTCGGCGGAACGCCGATCGTCCGCACCATCTTGCGGAGCCGCGCTTCGGACAGCGGCTCTATCAATAGCTTGTCCAGCGCCAGGCAGCGCGCGAGGAACTCGTCCTGGCTGAGGTCGAGCGGATAGTGGCGAGTAACCGGCTCGACATGCGGATCGTTCCACCAGCCGCGATAGTCAAGGTCCGCGCGGTCGAGCCCGACCAGATCGACGTCTCGAACGGCTTCCAGGCCCAATCGATCGGAGAGTTCGGCGAGCCGGCCACCTAGGGCGGCCAGCGCGTCGACGAGCCGCCCAGCGCGCGTACCGACGTTGGCGCTCCCTCGGGCGCCGGGATTCAGCAGTTCCGGTGTTGGAGCCACGGCATGATCGTGCCAGTGCTGGATGATGCGCGGCGCAGCGCCTTCGTAGAGCTTTTTGAGCTCGAGCCGAATGACGTCGCGTCCGACCCGGTCACAATAGCCTACGCTCCACTGATTGCCGTAGGCGACGCTGCCGGACTCAGGGTGGATCTGGAAGCCGGGCTGCCCCTCAAACGGCGCGAGCACCTTATCGCTGACATAGGCATAGTCGCCGATGCCAAGACGGCGTGCGGCATGGTTGGTCACCGGGCGGTCGAAGCCTAGCCAGCGCAATCCTTCGGCATCCAATTCATCTCCCGAAATCGGGAGCCCGCCTGGGCCTGCGACGACCCTCGCGCCCCAGACCTGTGCAGTGAAGCCCCCTCCGTGGCGCCGCTGAACCTGGAACTCGCGGTCCCGAAGCTTGAAGGTGGCACCTTCCCTTTCCGCGAGAAGCGCCTCGATCGCATCGTCGCGAGGGCCGCGCCGGGATTCGTAATAGACCTGGACGAGCGGCTTGCCGCGAAGGGTCAGATAATCCTGTAGATGGTCGCGCGAGATCACGACCTGCGCGCCCGAATGGGCCGAGTCCTCGAAGACCGATGGCGGATCGATCACGGCGATGTCGAACTCGGGCACAGCCCAATCGTCATAGTGGATCGACCCGTCCGCAACCGCGCGCGGGACCAGTCCGTAGGTCATCAGGAAACCGGGCTCGATCACCAGCGCGGTTCGATTGTTCGTCTCCCATTCCAGCACCAGCGGCTCGCATCGCAGTTTGTAATCGGGACCGGCCGCGATCCAGAAGGCGGGTCGGTAGACTCCGGCGGCCTCCGGCACGGGTCGCGGCCCAGAGGTCTCAACTTGATAATTGAAGTGGATGAGCTCGCCGTTGAGAGCCGCCAGTTCATCGACCCCAATCAGTGCTGAGAAGGTGGTACGCAAACCCGGAAACCACGGGTCGTCGAAACTGCGCAATTCCGCGGCCACGAACCGTGGGGAGGCCCACGGTTGCTCCTGCGGGATATGGGCGAGCAAGTCGGGCCACCAATCGTCGTTCATGGCGACCAGCATAGCGTTGCCGCGCCCAGCAGCGAACGCTCCGGCTGGCTTATAGTCAGCGGCGCCGGCGGCCACGCAATCTGATTGAAGCGCTCCCGCACTTCCTGAAACTCACTCTCGGCCCCGGAGTGCTCGATGAACGGCGCGCGCTGATCTTCGAACGTCAGCGTGATGTCCATCAGTTCCCCGTCGCGCCGCCGCACCACGGAATGCGCATCGAGGAGAATGGCCGGGCCCAGCTGCGCGCTGATCAGCCAGCCGCGCACGGCCTCGGAGCCGGGATTTTCGGCCACCCACCGTTCGACATTGGCATGGCAACGAGACCTTCGGGGCTTCGATCCATCCGCGAAACGCACCGATACGCGCTGGACATCGACCGCGCCGGCCGCACGGCGGACCAGGTCGTCGAGATAGGCTGATAGGCGCTCGTCGACGATGATGGTCATTCCAACGCCTCGATATCGGCTTCGCATTTCTCCACGAACCGCAGCCAGGAGGATGCGATGTCGTCGTAGAGAGGCATGACCAGCATCAGCGTGGTGGCGAGTGACTCGATCAGCAGCCAGGCGCGCCGCGCGGCGTTTTCGCCGGCGGCGTCGAAGATCGCCTGCGTCCCGCGTGGGTCGATCCGCGCGAAGGAGCTTGCGGTGCCGGCATCGTTTGGATGGGCGTATTCGCTGAGATCATTGTAGAGCGCCTCAAAATGGGTGAGCGTCTTTGAAATCTTGCGGATTGCAACCAGGACGTGAACCGGGTCGGGGCGATCGGCGCGCGCCTTGGAGCCAAGGACCAAGCGCATCAGCTTCATGTCCAGCCGATCGGGATCGCCACCCTGATAGTCTTTGACGAGCCCATGAAGCATCCAAAGCATTGCTACCGACTCCATCGTGCCTCGGACGAGCAGAATAGCGGCAGTATGCTGGTCGCGGTCATAACAATCGAGCGAAGCACGCCCGAGCTCCTCAATCCGCCACATGAGACTGTCGCGGTGGAGCGCAACCTTGAAGGGTATCTTGGCGCGCTTTGAAAAGACGCGAGCCTGAAGGCGGCGCGGAAGTTTGCCGGCGATTGCGGCGAGAGCCTGCGCAGCGGAAGCACGGCTCTGGTCGGGGGTGCCAATCACGCCTCGTCCCGAGGGGCGGCAAGGGTGCGCCGGATTGCTCTCACGATCGTGTCGATCCTGGTCCCAACCAGCATCTCATATTCCGGATAACGCTCGATCGTGATTCCGGCGAGCAGCGGTGTCGGCAATTTAAGGCCATTCAGGAGGTCGCGGTCGTTGAAATAGAAGGACTCCAAGATCGCGCCGCCGCTGATCCCTCTCGGCGCTATCGCGGAGACCTTTCGCCCGGTTTCATCGAAGGCATGCTTGCGGTGCTCGATAAACAGGTGCTCGCGGCCGGAAACGCCGAGCGCCGTCACCAACGCCGGCACGAGGCGATGCGTATGGGAATATTGATAAAGCTGGCCCTTCACCTTGGTGTCGGTTTGAAAGGGCGGCTTGTTGCGGGAATTGGGGAAGCCGACCGCGGTGAACAACCGCCGCGCGTCGTCGGCGCCGGCGCCGCGGCACTCATGCTCCTCGACGAATTTCACCGCGCCCAGCACGTCGACCACTCCGGGCGAAAGCTCCGCGAAGGCGAAGTCATAATGGTCCCGATTGCGATCTCCCTCCGGAGCGTTCGTGCCATAAAATTCGAGCTCGAGCAGCTCGATGGAGCTGGCGCCCGCGACGTAGAGCGATGTCGAGGCGTTCTCGTCGATGACGTGAGCGGCCGTCACCAGCAGGTGACGCCCGTCCAGCTTGAGGAGTACGGCAGAGCCGATCTGGTCGGGCTTTCCTCGATCCGACGCACCGTAGATCGGCCGTACCGCCATGCGGAACGTCTCAACGGCATGGTCCGCGCCGGCCCGCCTCAAGGCGCGGGCCAGTTCCTCGGCGCGCACACGGGCCGCTTCAGTGGTTGCCATGCCCGAGTCCGTCATCGCGACGAGCGCTTGTCGTCGATCGCAAGGACCAAGCGATCGATCCGCCGACCGGGACGGTCGCTCAATTTATGCGCGAGGTAGATCGAATAGCCCTCGCCCTCGTGCCGGCGGACGCGCTCGACGACACCCTGGAAGGCTTCTAACGCACCGCCGCTATCGTCCGCCGGCTGCAACGAAACCCCGCCATCAACCTGTTTGAGCGCATAGCCGGCGCCACCCTCAAGCAACTCGTCCAAGAACCTCATCTTCGCTCCTTAGTAATTATCAAGACCATATTGAGGCCTGCGGCGCCTGCCGCAACCTGTGGGTCGACGTGGCGCATGGAGCGGGCAGGAATGAAGAGAGCATGGCCTCGGAGGTCGGCACTCGCAGGTTTCTCGAAGTGAAGCAGACACATTTACATCCGCAGCAGCATCCGGCAGTTCTCAATTCTACAGCAATGGGGGGACAGGAATGGTCGGATCCGGGAGCTTAGCAAGATGGGCTGGCCGAGCTAGCGCACTTCCGCCTGTTGCGGCTACGTTTTCGTTGCGATCCATCCAGGACCCCGAAGTTGGGGTAGCGCCTACAGATGTCGAACCGGAACTCCAGTCAATCGCAGCCTTCGCCTGCATCATCGAATATGATGGGGAGCAGCGGCTGATAACATGCCGTCGCTTCGACCTTATCGGCGAGGTCGGGTATGTGGGCGCAATCTGTCATCTCGCTGGCGGCTACAGACAATTTCGTTGTGACCGGATTCAGACCGTTTTCGACACGGCTTCAGGCGAGGCGTTGGGCGACGGCGACTTTTTTCATCGGTTCGAAGCTCAGTCCCGCCGCGAGCGCGAGCCGACATGGGGGCTGACGCCAAGTCAGAAAGCGACGCTGATTGCCGGACTAAATGTCCTGGCTTTCATGGCCCGCTGCGACGGCCGCTGGCACCCGCTGGAAACGCCCGTCATCGAGAAGTTTGTATGCTCGATGTGGCTACGCAAGGAATGGCCTGAAGATCCCCCGCTCGACGAGATCGTCGCGCATTCGCAGCGACTGGCGCCGGACTCGGAAACGTTCTTCCGCGCCCTCCGACATTACGCCCATAGCTCCACTTCCGCGAAGGTCCTGCAGAGATCCATCGCAGACCTTATCGCGGCCGACGGCGTGATCTGCTCGGCGGAAATGAGCTGGGGCTCGGAGATCGATGCTTTCTTCCGGGAGAATGCCGGACACTGAAGAGGGGGGCTAGCCGAAGTGCTCCCGCTCATACGCAGCCGCCTGGCTCGGTGAGAGCTCCTGGGATGAATTGCCCGACCGGACGAACAGCCGCTCGGTGACCGAGCCGCTTCTATCGGCGAGCTTCACCCACACCGGAGTGCGTGATCGCTGGATGTCGACCCGGCAGATGGTCGTCCCGTCCTGCTGCGGGAATGAAACCGCTATCTTCGCCGCCTTGAACGCTTGGCCGAAGTGATTCGCGAGCAGGTTCGTCAAGTGGAGCTCGAACTTGTCAACGCTACCTCCGAAGGTCGCGAGATCCGGCGCTATTCCCGGAATGGACCCGTCGTCGGCCACACCAAGCAGGAGCGTGCCTCCCTGGCGGTTTGCGAAGGCCGCGAGAGTCTTGATGACGATGTCCTCGAGCTTGGTGTTGATCGCGCCCTGGCGCACGTCCCAGCGAAGCGATTGCTTGAACTCGATGCACTCGCCCTCGCCGCGGGCGATCAAGGTCTCCACTGGCGACGGCTCCGGGCAGCGCCTCGATTGCACTGGGGCATTGGGCCCGATGCCGATCAGCGAGTCCTGCCGTGCGAGCACACCGTCGGAGAGAGCCGCCTTCAGCTCATCCAGAATTATCTCGCGCAGCTGGCCGCTGGTCGATTTGAAGCCGAAGGCCCGCGATGCGGCCATGATTGCCTGGTCCTCCGTCGCGCCGAAATTCTGGCTCACCAGATCGACCAGCGCCATACGGATCTCGGTCGGGGGCAGCATCTCCGGCTTTCGGAGCGTCGAAGACTTGGCGCAGCTCCGATCCCGCACCACCGGCTCGGAACCCGGGCACCAGTAGAAATCGTCCTGCTCGACGAGACGTTTTTGGCGAACGGCGACCTTCACCGCTCGTTCGACCGCGTCCTGGATACGCCCACCGGCCCGCTTCAGGCCCCAAGCGCAACGAATACGGTTGATGATCTCGTCGATGTGGACGGGCCCTTCCACGCCAACGATCTCCTCCGCCATCGCGGTGAGCAGTCCCGTCGGGGTCTCGTGCAGCTCGCAAAAGATATGGCCCGGCCGCTGCGGCTCAGCCTCAACATAGGGGACGGAAGTTTCAGGCACAGCCGCCGTGGTCCCGATACCGATCTCGGTGACGTCGCCGCGATCCACTGTCACGATCTCGAGCGACAGGCGGGGCGCCTGCCGGCTTCGCTCTGCACGGGCGCCCAGCTCGGTCTTGGCTGCCTCGATCGCGGAGACCACTCGCTCCAGCTGCTCTTGGGGCCGGCGGAACCAGTCGGTGCTCCAGATCCTGTGGATGATCCAGCCATGGTCTTCCAGGACCGCCTGGCGCAGCCGGTCGCGATCCCGAGCCGACCGTGCCTCATGGTAGGCTGCTCCATCGCACTCGATGCCCAGCAGGTATCGGTCGGCATGGTCTGGATCGGCCACGGCGAGGTCGATGAAGAACCCGGCGATGCCGACCTGGCGATGAACCTGATAACCTCGAGCCTGCAGTGCCTCGGCCACCTGCTCCTCGAACACGCTGTCGTGATCGCGCGCCGTCGCCTCGGCCATGGCCATGCGGCCGGTGCGAGCGAAATGCATGAAGAGCTTGAAGGCGAAGACGCCCTTGCGGGTGCTGGCGAAATCGGGGTCGATGTCCTCGTCCGTCATTGAGGCGAAGACTTCGCAGCGCCTCTTGGCCCGAGAGATGAGCACGTTCAGGCGGCGCTCGCCGCCCTCGGTCCCCAAGGGCCCGAATCGCATTGGCGGCTTTAAACCTGGAGCCGTGGGGCCATAGCCGACGGAGATGAAGATGACGTCCCGCTCGTCGCCCTGCACGTTTTCCAGGTTCTTGATGAAGAACGGCTCGGCGGGGTGGCGCTGGAAGAACGCCTCGTGCTCCGGCGGCAGGCTCCGCCGAAGAATCTCGAGCTGATCCACAATGGCGCGCCGCTGAGCGGCGGAGAAGGCGGCGACGCCGAGGGAGAGCTCCGGGTTGGCCACGGCATGGGCAACGATCGCCCGAGCGACGACTTTCGCCTCAACCGGATTCGTGCGAGTCGTGCCGCTCTCGAAAATTCCGTCCGGAACGTGGTGGAAGCGCAACCCGACGCCTGCCTCTTGCAGGTAAGGGCTGGGCACGATGAAGAGCTTGTTCTCGTAGAACTGCCGGTTCGACACCGCGATCAGCGACTGGTGGCGGCTGCGATAATGCCAGCGAAGCATCCGCATCGGCAGGCCCCGCGCGGTGAATAGGCCCAGGATGCTTTCGATGTCTCCGACCCGCGCCGCGCCCTCATCATCCTCGGCGTCGTCAGAGGCTCCGACCAACTTCGAGAAAAATGCGGTCGGCGGCAGCTGCTGCGGATCGCCCACGACCACCACTTGCCGACACCGCGCTATTGCCCCCAGGGCGTCGACAGGTTGGATCTGGCTCGCCTCGTCCATGACGAGCAGATCGAAGGTCATCCCTCCCGGCTGGAGAAATTGTGCCACCGAAAGGGGGCTCATCATCATTACCGGCTTCAGGCACTGGATCGCCGGTCCCGCCTTCTGCATCAGCTGACGGATCGGCATATGCCCGCGTCTGCGCGCAAATTCGCTTTTCAGGACGCCCAGCGGTCCCAGCGCGCCGCCGCCCGAGGGCGGGATGCGGCGATGATGAGCCTTGGCCACCTCCAGCGCCGAGTGCTTGATTCGCTGAAGGTCGAGATCCGCGAACGATCGAACCGCCCTGTCGTGCAAGTCACCATCGAATTGGGCAAGCTCCGGCACCGCCCGGACCTGGTCACGGAAAACACTCTCAAAGAAGCTTATCTCGAAGAACGGCCGGGCAATCTCCGGGCTGACCCGGCCGTCGTCGAGGCGAGAGACGAGGTCCGCCATCCCCGCACTACGCGCCGCGTCCGCCCGGACGGAGTAGGCGACCCATTTCGAGAGTTGCTCGGACCCGGAAATCCATTCGTTCAGGCCGCGCTCCAGTTCGCCGATGGGAGAAGTTGCCCCGGAACCTTTGGCGATGGCGGCTTCCGGCCCCGTGTCGAGATCGACGAGCAATGTATCCAGGTCCCCGACGAATCGCTCCCGTAGTTCGATGATCCGCTCGACTCGAAGCGCCAGACCCTCGCGATCCGGAATTCGCGCCGCCAGCCCGCGGATGTCGAGATTGGCGGCGATCCAATCAGCGGCTTCGGCCAAACCTGCCCATTTACTGGAAGTGCCGTCCCAGAGGGCTCCAAAAGCTTCTCGGCCCAAATCTTCGCTTTCGCCGATGCGCGCAGCCGCTGCCTGTCCCCCTGTTAGCTGGCGAAGTCGCTGGCGTCGGCGATCGAGGTCCGGCTCAACCACAACGGCAATGGCGGCATACTGTTCATGGCCGTCCCTCACTGGAGCCAGCCGTTCAGCGATGTCGGTGAGAGGCGCGCCCTCCGGGATGTGGGCCGTTCCGAAAACGGAGCTCCTCGAGGTGCCGAGCTCGCGCCACGCCGCCTGAAGATGGGCTGCCGCGCCGTAGGCCGATCCTCTCAGCCGTTCGGCAAGTTCGCCGATCCGCCGGCGATCAGGGCGGCGGCTCGCGACGATCCTCGGCTCCGCGCCGAGTCCGCGCAGACTGCGCATCCATTCCACCAGCGCCAGCAGGGGAGGGGAGGCCGAGCGTTCTCCGCGCCAGTCGGCCCCGAAGGCGGTAGCACCGAACTGATCCTCCTGACGGATCGCCGCAAGAGCGGTCTGGCCACGCCCCAGCGCATCGAGGAGAGCGAGTTGATCGTCCAGGGGTGTCTTCGGTGACGCCAGGTACGAGCGGACGAGCCGGTTCGCGGCTCTCCACTCGCCGCTGAAGAAGCGGAAAAAGCCGGTCCCGTGCGCTGCCAGTGTCTGCCGGGCTGCGGACAGGTCTGCCGACCATGCCGCTTCCGTCAAGCCTGAACCGATTTCCTCACGAGCGCGCTCCAGCGCCGCGACCGACGCGGCGACGTCGCCGGCGCGCTCGACGCCCGAATTCCAGAGTTCGGCGGCAAGAGCTTCGGGATCGGCTTCCGGCGCCACCGAGACTCGCTTTCCGACCCGGGCAAGCTCCATGATACCTTCGAGCGTCGGAGGGCTTTCCGTCCGTCCCAGCGCCGCGGACAATTCCCCCGTCTGCTCCAGCAGTGGCGGGATGCTCTTGATGGCCGTATCGATCGTCCCGAACCACTCCAGCGAAAGGTTCGCCGGCAACGGGTCGAGCGCTGCGGCGGTCGGTGCGATGTCGGTTCGCCAAGCCTCCGCCGAGAAGATTCCAGAAAGCTCTTCACACAGCTCGGGGTAGCGGCGGCCATCTTTCAGCAGGGCGAGAATGTCATCGCCGAATCCGTTCCAAACCGCAGCGCCCAGTGCTTCGGGTTCTAGATTTGGGGCGCCGGCAATGCGCTGCGACAGCGCCTGGAGAGCATCGACCCCGGCCAGCGTCTCGGGCGGGTCGCTCTCGAGGATTGAGGCCACTTCCGTCGCTTCCGCACCCAGGTGCCTCAGCTCCTCCAGCAGCCTCTCCATTCGCATCACCAGGCGGTCGACATCGGCGGGAAGGGCGGCCCGAAGCCCCACTCCACGCCAAAGATGCTGGGCGGGAAGGCCGATGTCGACAACGCGCTCGGCCAGCTCGTCGAGGAGGTGCGACCGCTCGTGAAGTTGATCCGCCGACCAGCTTTCCGGCTCTTCCAGAACTAGGTCGTTCGGCATGTGGCCCGCCTGCCTCAGCCGCGTAAGCTGCCCGATGACCTGGTAAGGCGTAAAGCCGGCCGAGCCGAGAACCTGGTGCAGCCGGTCTGCGTGAGCGTTGAGGGCTTCCCGAGCTTCCGCCAGCCGGGCATTGAGGGATGCCATTCCATCGCCCCGCGGAGCACCCAGTTCCCAAGTCCGCCGCAACTCCTCAAGAACGGCCCGCTTGTTGGCCTTGTTGCTGTGGAGCTCGAGGCAGGCATCTCCGACGCCCGCATTATCCAGTCGGCGCTTTACCACCTCCAGCGCGGCCATCTTCTCGGCCACGAACAGCACGGTTTTTCCGTCCGCAACCGCCGAAGCGATGATATTCGCGATGGTCTGGCTCTTGCCCGTTCCGGGCGGGCCCTGGATGACAAGATTGCGGCCTTTGCGAACCTCGTGAACCGCAAGCGACTGTGAGCTGTCGCTGTCGACGATATGCAGCAGCTCGGCCGGAGGAATGTGGGCGTCGAGGTGGGCCTCCTCGGGGAGCAGGGGCTCACCGGCGTCGAAGCCGTCCGACACCAGCGGCTTGATGATCCCATGCTCGCTCAGCCGAGCCGCTGCCGGCCAATTAGCCGGGTCGAGGTCGCGATACATCAGGAACTTGGCGAAAGAGAAGAAGCCGAGGACAATATCGTCCTCAGCGACCCCCCAGCCAGGCTTCGAGGCCACGGCTTCACCGACCGCCGAGACGTACTTGCCAATGTCGAAGTCGTCGCCGCCGTCGAAAGCGGGCAGGCGAATGCCGTGAACTCGGTCGAGGAACGCTTCAAGCGAAAGGTTCGGGGCGAGGTCCTCGAGACGCCAACGAAGCTTGAACTTCTCGGCGGCGTTGCCGCGCTCCAGCGATACCGGCACCAGAACCAGTGGGGCGTATCTCACATTCTTGTCGTTGTTCGGATCGACCCATCGGAGGCTGCCCAAGGTCAGGAACAGGATGTTTACGCCTTGCTCCTCCTCCAGCGTCCGGGCGTCGTAATAGAGATCGAGCAGCCTCTTCTGAAGCCCCGCTGGCGTAAGGCGAGTCTGGAGACGAGTGTCTGCGTGACGATTCGCCACACCCCTCTCGTCCACGCCATCCTCTTCAGGCTGGGCGAGCTCTGCTATTTCTTCCGTATCATCCGGGAGCGTTTCTCCGTCGGAGGCGGCGCCCGGCGCCGCTCGGCCGGCCATGAAGGTGAGGGCCCGCTGATCGCGGACCAGAAGCCGGAAGACCTCCGCGCTTCGCTCGTCGACAACCTCAAGGATCTTTGCGCTCTTGCCGGAGCGCGGCATGTTGAGCAGCCGATTCCTCGCCGAAAGGTCGAGCAACTCGGTGCGCGCACGCTCCAACTTTGCCTTGATCGGCAAGGCGCTTTGAAAGATCGAGGTCGGCTCTTCGCCCACCACGGCGCTGTCGGTCATCCTGGATTACCCCCCTCGGAACCAGTCTGCCGGAAAAAACCGCTTTTGGTCTAGGGGTTTGTAGTGACGCGTCAGAACAATTCCGGCTCAGGCAAAATTGCGCTTCAGCGGTCCGACTTGAAATAGACCCGGAAGCGATCCTCCTCACCGCCCATGCTGAACCGCTCCGTATACCAGTCCTCTTCATGGCGCTCGAACGCCTCCCAGGCCATCAAGCCAAACATCAGGGCCGCCAGATCCGGGTTCATCCGTGCCCCTTTCTCATAGATCGCCTGATAGGGAGTGCCGCGCCAGTCGGAGCCCGGGATCCAACTCGCCGTTTCAATTCTCCGGCCCTCGACTCGTCGGTCCAGCGCGTCGCGGATTGCGGATGCTATGTCCGCCTTTGAGTCGTCTCTACAGAAGTCACTTCACGTCACGGTAACTATGTCAGCAACGAATATGATCGTATTGTACGCCCAGATAACCGCGTAGCAACTTCATCAGTCTGATCATCTCCACAGCATCGTCGAACGTCGCTTCGGCTTCGAACAGACGCAACAGTTCGACCTTCCCTTCACGCTCGATTTCCCGATGAATCTTCCCGTTGACTTCTGTCTTGGACATCACAAAGGCGGGGAAGTTCGCTTCAAATTTCTGGAGAAGCCGCTCCGAGCACAAGTCCTCGATCTCCCAGTCGAGCTGAGGAAAAGCCTGATTCGCAATTGTGGTTTCAATCTGCCGGTCGCTGATTCCGTCGCCAACGGCGGGCATGACGGGCTTGAGCAGAAAGATGTCGACGTAGGGCAGGATGCGCTGGTCCATCCTCGAGACCAGTCCGAAGCCAGCGCGGCCATTATAATCATTGTCGTAGAGGCCCAACACACGATAGCGCAACGCTCCGCGTTCGTCCCGGTCGGCGTCCATGATCTGCCGAAGCGTGATCAGGCCTCGGTTGACGCCGTCGACACCGCCGTCATCGCCGCGACCAGCAGCGACAATCGCGAAGTCTTCATCGATGATCGGCCGACCGAACTTCTGCAGGTGCAGATCGGACGCGCGCGTGAGGAGTCCGACGTCGATCGTGCCCTCAACTATCGCATAGGTCCGGGCCGACGCCCAGCCCAGAGTGCCGACATATTGCGAAGTAAGGCTGGTCATCTTCGCGGTGCGGTTAGCGGTCGGAGAAAAGGGCCGTTGTGATTGAAGACGATATAGCCGGCTATCGCGGCGCCCGGGCGTAAATCCTCGTCCGCGAACTCCGTTGCGCGGAAGGGGACCTCGACGTTCTGAAATTCCGAAATCCTGGCGAACCCGCGACCGTCGCTGTTGGTGGCAACTCGTCCCCGCACCTGACGCCGATCGGAACGAGCGGCATCGAGAAGCCAATGCAAGCGGGGGGGGACCTGCACGAAATGCTCGCCGCGCTTCCACAACGCGCGCAGCCGCCGGAACAGACGGTCGCCTTCGAACGCACGGTCTTTCTGGAAAAGGAGTACGGCGTATTCAAGCTGCATCTGGGCGGTAAACGCCGGCCCGCTGCCGAGTAGCGACTCCAGCAATTCAAGCTGCAGATCGAAATCGCTAGGCCGATCGAGCACGGCAAGCATATAGCGCAGCTTCACCGCCTGCACGTTTCCGGCGATAATCGGAGCGGCTAGCAACCGGGCCGCCTCGGCGCGATCCTCCGCAGGGAAATTGCTCAACTGCAACTGACCCCGCCGAGGCACGCCGCGGCCAAGGCTCGCGACAGCGATGGCGATCGCACCACTCTCAGTGTCCGGATCGGCATTCTCAGCGCCGCCCGTTACAAGCAACATCTCGAAGGCCCGTTCGGCAATCCTGCTGAGTGCCGACCAACGGGCCTCGGATCCCGGACGCTCGAGCAGGCTGTAGATAAGGGTCAGGACTTCGAGGGCGCGGGCGGCGGCAAGATCTTCATCCTGGCCGTCGCTAAGCAGATTTCGGGCGTAAGTCTCGACGACAAACGAGTTGTCGGGATTGCGAGAATAGGCCTCGCGTGTCGCTTCGTGCGCCCGTCGTAGCGTCTGCGCGACGGTTGCCGGATCGGCCCCTGCACACTCTTGGGCTTCCGCGAGATCGTGAAGTGCGTGAGCCAACGAGTTGAACAAACTGAGGTCCGTGTCACTCCCCGGCGGTGCATCGAGTCGGAGCGCAAAGTCCAAATCGGCAACCGCCCGCGCGAGCAACTCGACCCGTTCAGAAGGCGTGATCGGGAACAGTGCGGAGTTGGATGCGATACGCCGGCGCGAAACGGCACTGTGGTGAAGAAACGAGCGGCTGGTCGTGCGAACCGATCGCGGCATCTCGTCCAGTGCTTCGAGCGCTTCGCGCCAGAAGGGCGAGAAGCTTCCATGGCCGTGCTCCGGATCGATCTTGAAGATCGAGACGGCGAAGGCGTTGGCGACTTCGCGCAAGTCTGTCTGCCCAAGAGCGGGCGCAGCCGAAATCTGACGAAGCACAAGGAAGCGGAGATGCTCCGGGTTGGCGGCGACGGCAAAACCCAACGCCTCCCTTGTGTGCGTGTCGTAGAACAGACCTGTAATCAAATAGCGGCCAAGGAGGTCGTGGGCCATCGCCCAGAATCGGTCGAGCTCGCCGCTGATGCGAAGCAGTCCGAGCGGGCCCAGATTGCGACGCAGATCCTCGATCTTGTCGGACACCGGCCAATCCACTTGGTCAGGAAGAAGGCCATCCGGGAGCGGCGTCCGCATCGTACTGAACGCTGCGATTCGGAGCAGCGCAATGCGAATGTCATCGTCTTCGACCTTGTCACGGAATTGCCGATAGACGCGGGATTGAACCGTTTCACCGAGGTCCAACTGTCGCTGCAGCCAAAACGACAACACGATCCAGAATGCAGCGATTCCTTGTCCCTCGCTGACCGAGGAAGAGTTAAAGAAATCCCGCCACTCACTCTCGCTACGTGCCGTGCCGTGAGGCTCAAGGAAGCGATTGAGGTGATGACCGAGAGCCAACGCCTGATTTGAGGGGACACGGTGCGAGAGATCCGCAATCCGCACGAACCGGCTCTCACTGAGCACCTTCAAGCCGACAATCGGCCCGGTGACTACTAGGACGCAGACTCGTCGGCCGCTGCGCTCGACTTCGCGCGCGAAACTCAAAAGATCATCGTCTCGCCCTTCCCAATGCTCCCGGTCGAACACGATCACGGAAGGCGCTTCGTATAGCCGCGAGCTCTCCGGCTCGCGATCGGCATTGGTTAGGCGCGTAAGGAAGTTGGCCATCTCGAGACCGCTCGACGGGAGCATTCCGCGCCGCGCCACCAAGGTCGGATAGCCGAGCCCCGCAGCACGCCATGCCAAGTCGCGGACGAACGTCGTTGCCCCTGCTCCCGACTCGCTGCTCACATACAAGATCCGGTTTTCTTCGGGTCCGCGACGGTCGAGTATTCGAAGGCGGCTGCGGACCGCGTCCCAGGCAGCTTCATCGCGCTTCCACGGCATTCCCGCCGCAAAAGGCCGCCAGGAGGCACCGGCGTCCACAAAGAAACCATCCACTTCCTCTGCGGTCAGATCTGAGGGCAAAATGAGGTTTAGGAAACGATCTTCGATCAGCTCATAGCTGGAAAGAAGAGGGCGCTCGGGATCGTCGATCCGGGTCGCGTCTGCGGTTCTCGTCTCACCCCGCTCGTCCCGCACGCGATAAACAACGGTACCGTCACGTTGATCGAGATAGCTCTCCCGCAACTCTTGCGCGAACTGGTCGTGCGATCGCGCGACTAGATCGACGAGCGAGGCCCCGAATTCCTGCTTCCAGCTGGCGACTGCGTCGGCGGCCCCCGGATCGTCCGAAACGAAGGTCAGAGTTGTCCGGAACCCATCCTCCCAGAGTGCCGTCAGGCCGTCGGGTACCGTAAACGACCCGGGCTGGACCACGACCAGTTGCTTAAGCGATCGGCGACGCAAATCTTGAAGCATGGTCAGCTGGCGCGCCTGGGCGGCAAGACCAGAAGCGCGCTGCCCGTCCCGGCCGTTTAGAAGCATGATCGCTAGGTGACGCCGCGGGAGGATCGTCTCAGCCGGATCGGTATCGATGACGTGAATGAGACCACGTCTCCGCACCATCGGATCGTCGATTTTCTCCGGGCGTTCGAGCTCGGCGATAAATGCCTTCCCGGAACCCTCAGAAAGGACGACGTTCCACGGCAAGCGGCAAAGCATGCCGGCGCTCGCCGGATCCAGTTCACCGGCCTCAGATGAGCCGAGCCACAGAGCCACGTCGCGGCTGTCGAGCTGGGCGAGCAACGGCGGAGGAATGGAGCGGGACCGATTCTTGGTGATCGTCATGCCGCGGACCGTCGATGATCCGGCAGCTTCTGTCCAGCACCCGCGGCCGGACTAGGCAGCGATAAAATGTCCCTGTTCCGACGCCCCAGCCGGATGCCACCGAGATGCGGTCGGTTGTGCTCAACTGGATTCCGTCTGTGCCGAAAGTGACGATTAGGTGTGCGGCCAGAAAGGTGGGGTCCGTTTCCTACCCCTTGCGGACATGGGCGCCAGCCTCAGCGGATGTCCGGTCAGAGACACGTTGAAGCGACTGCCGCATGACCGAAATTGGCGCAAAGCAGAGCTTACGCGCCGCTCCTTTGAGGCGCGCTTCCAAGCGCAACCGGCTTGCAGCCGGTGGTACAAAACGCTAGTACAAATGCCCAAGAACGACGGATCAGACACAGCGGCTAAGTCACCGATATTTCATCACTATTGGCCAAAAGTGGCCCCTCCCGTTGGGGTCACCAAGGCGCTCGGAAGCCGAGGCCTCGTTGCTCGGGTCCCGGCCAGCCTGAGGTGCCGCCGGCACGGTGACGGCGCCGCGTCGAGTGTCTTTTCGGCCGCAACAGGCTTTTTGGACCCCTTCGGGGCCATTGACTTCCCCGCGGTGCCGCTCCACGCCTCAACCCGCTTCTCCGCGCAATCCGGCGGGTCGGCCCCGTCACGGAGAAGCGCATCATGGCAACCCTGTTCGTCGGCCCCGGCGGCTATTCCACTATCCAGGCGGCGGTAAATGCCTCCGCCGACGGCGACACGATCGTCATCGCGGCGGGAATCTACGTCGAGCAGGTGACCCTCGACGATCGCGACGACCTCACCCTCCGGGCCGCCGAGGGCGCGCAGGTGACCATCCAGGCGCCGGCCGACCTCGCCGAGACGGCGCGTTCGAGCGGCGACCGCGAGATCCACGCCGTCCTGACCGTCCTCAACAGCCTCAACGTCACGATCGACAATGTCGACATCGACGGCCATGGCGCCGGCAACACCGTGGACGAGGGCGGAGGCGCCGGAATCGCCAATTTCTACGGGGTATATTACCGCAATTCCTCCGGCACGCTGCTTGGCGTCGACATCACCGGCGTTCGCGATCCCTATCCGGGCGGCACGACGGCGGGCGGCCATCTGCTCGTCGACGGCGTTCAGCGAGGGGTCGGTCTCGTCGTCGACAATGACTCGATGCTCGCCTTCAACATGACGGGCGGCTCGATCACCGACTTCCAGAAGCAGGGCGCGACCTTCGTGCGCGCCGACGTCACGATCACCGGCGTCACCATCACCGGCGGCGGAGCCCAGACGGTGATCGCGCAGAACGGCATTTCCATCAACCGCTCCACAGGCACGATATCCGGGAACACGATCAGCCAGATCGGCTATGCCGGTCCCGCGGGAGCCTATTCGGGGATCATCCTCGCTTCGAGCAACACCGATCTTGCAATCACCGGCAACAGCCTGACCGGCACGAACGCGGAAAGCGCCGCTTCCAAAGTCGTCGGTGTCTGGATTTACCAGAACGGCCTCGCGGTCAGCGGCGGCGAGGTCACCGGCAACACGGTCGGCGGCACCGACGTCGGCGTCTATGTGAACGACAGCGTCGCGCCGGACCCGATCCTGATCGAGAACAACTCCGTCCCGGCCGTCGATACGACCGACCCGAACGCCTCGGGCGTAAAGCTCGATCAGAACATCGCAGTCACGACGGTCTTCGACACGGACGGCTCGCAGATAGCGGATCTGCTGAGGGGCGCGGCCGGCGACGACATCCTCTCCGGACTGGCGGGGGACGACAATCTGATCGGCAATGCGGGCGACGATTATCTCGACGGCGGCACCGGCGACGACGCGATGAGCGGCGGGACGGGCGACGACGTCTATATCGTCGACAGCCAGCTGGACTCGGCCGCGGAAGCGGACCTGGCGGGGACGGACGAGATCCGCACGGCCCTCGCCGTCTATTCGATGCAGGCGCAGGCCAATGTCGAGAACCTGACCGGCACCCTGGCGACTGGCCAGGACCTCAGGGCCAATTCGGGCGACAACATCGTCACCGTGGGCGCGGGCACGGACATCATCCGGCTGCAGGACGGCGGCGACGACACGGTGAGCGGTATGGCCGGAATCGACGCCTTCTATTTCGGCGGCGCCCTGACCGCGGCTGACAATGTCGACGGCGGCTCCGGAGCCGATACGATCATCCTCCAGGGTGATTATAGCGGCGGGCTTGTCCTGGACGGCTCGGTCAGCGGCATCGAGAACATCTCGATCCTTGCCGGCACCAACACGGCGTTCGGCGATCCGGGAACGAGCCTCCACGACTATGTCCTGACCACCGCCGACGCCAATTTCGCCGCGGGCATCCAGGCGCGGATCAACGGCTCGGCCCTGCTCGCGGGCGAGGACTTCACCTTCGACGGCTCGGCCGAGACGGACGCGAAATTCGTCGTCTACGGCGGCCGGGGCAAGGACGACCTGACCGGCGGCGCGGGGAACGACATCTTCTTCTTCGCCCCGGACCGCTTCGCGGCGGGCGACACGGTCGACGGCGGAGCGGGCTACGACGGCTTCTTCCTGCGCGGCAATTACACGATCGACTTCACCCAGGCCGGCTTTGCCGGAGCCCTCGCCAACGTCGAGAACCTGACGGTCTCCGGCGCCGCCGACGAGCGCTACTCGCGCGGCGGCGGCACCGAGTTCGACTACAGCATCACCTGGGAAAATGATCTGCTTGCCGCCGGGATGACCTTCACGGTCAACGCAAGCACGCTCGGCTCCGAGGAAAGCCTGGCGTTCAACGGGTCGGACGAGACGGACGGCAGCTTCCGGCTCTTCGGCGGCGCGGGCAACGACGTTCTCACCGGCGGCTCCGGCGCCGATCAGATATTCGGCGGGCTGAGGGGCGATACGCTCACCGGCGGGGCCGGCAACGACGTCTTCCGCTACAATAATGTGGCGGAGTCGAACTCCACGGAACGCGACGGCATTCAGGACTTCAACAGCGGCGACCTCATCGACCTGTCGAGGATCGACGCCAACAGCCTGATCGCGGGCGACCAGGCGTTCAACTTCGTCGGCAACGCCGCCTTCAGCGGCACGGCCGGAGAGCTTCGCTTCGAGAACATCTCGCTGGGCGGTCCGGTCTGGCTGGTTCAGGGCGATACCAACGGTGACGGCGTGTCCGACTTCGAGGTCGTCCTGGTCATCAACCCGCCCGACCCGATCACGAGCAGCGACTTCATCCTGTAGGGGGAGGGGGAGGGCCGCCCCCGGCATCCCGGCGAAAGCCGGGACCTCAGGACGAGAAGTCTCGGCGGGTCTCCCAGAGATCCCGGCTTTCGCCGGGATGACGAATTGGGCCGAGGCTTGCCCGCCCTCGACGTGCGAGGGGCCGCCCCCGTCATCGCGGCGAAAGCGGGGATCCCGGGACGAGAAGTCGCGGCGGGTCTCCCCGAGATCCCGGCTTCCGCGGGGATGAAGGGTTAGGCCGAGGCTTGCTCGCCCGCGCGGGCCCGTCTCAGCATTCCGCGGCCGCGCGTAGAGGGGCCCGGCGTTCGCGCTGGGGCGAATCGCACAGCATGATCATGCGGCGGCGGGGGAGGTTCATCTTGTCGAGGATCATGTGGACATGGTTCTTGACCGTGGCCGGGCTGATCTTGAGCGCGTTGGCGATCTCCTTGTTGGAGAGGCCCTCCTCCACCAGAACCGCGATCTCACGCTCGCGCCGGGTCAGCTGCGCATCCGATTCGGCCCGTCCCCGCCCTGCCAGCTGAACGACCCGCTGCAGCAGCCGCGTGGTGAGTTGCGGCGGACAGACCGGAATCCCGCGCAGCGCCCGCTTGGCGGCCTGATTGAGGTCCTCGATCGTCCCGTTGTGATCGACGAAGGCCGTCACTCCGGCCTCGGCGCCGGCCAGGCCTTCCTCCTCGGTGGTCATGCCGAAGCCGATGACGTGGATGTCCGGCATGAGCTCTCGCGCCAGCCGCGCCGCCTCGTTCGAGCGGGCGCGGGAGATGTCGACGAAGGCGATCTCGATCGCGCGGGTCGCGAGAAGCGCGGGCAATTCCTCGGCGCTGATCGAGCCCAGCATGTGAAGGTCGCCGATACGCGCCAGCCCGGCGGCAATGCCTTCGCGGTAGATCAGGACGTCGCTGATGACGACGGCGGCCGGCCGCGTCACTCTACAGCTGTCGTCGTCCCGACGCATTGGCGCTCCCCACTTCGCCGATTGTGGTTCCACCTCAAGCGAGCTGCTCTCGAGCCCCCTCGAGAGCGGACCGGAAGACCTGGCTGCTTGAGGTTCAACCGAGTCTCGAAATCCGAATTCTCCATTCTAGTCCGTTCGAGAATGATTCCAACATAAATTATAATCAATTCCCCGATCCGGACCGTTTGCGGCCCGGCCCGGACCGAACGGTCCATGTCGAGGGCCGGGGCAACGGTCCGCGCGCTCACTGAACATCTGCCCCGGGCCGTCCTCACCACCCTGCGGTTCATGCGCCCGGCGACGCTGTAGGCCAGCTTCAGACTTCGATCGGGCGAGGAACGCAGGATGACCATCCGGGTATTGCTTGAAGTCGCAACGAGGATGGAAGAATCAGCCCTGCAGTGCGTGCTCGCGGGCTGCGACGACATCGAGTTGGTCGAGGCGCAAGCCACCTGCGCCGATCGAGCCGACATCGACGTGCTCGTCCTGCAGGAAGCGGCGATGGGCGAGCTTCCGGCGGTGCTTCGGTCCATCGCCGCCGTCCGGCGGATCGGCGTCGTCGCCATCGGCGAGGACGGGCAGGCGGCCAGCCTCTACCGGGTGGACCGCCGGGGATGGCGCTTCACCGCGGGCGGGCAGCCCGGCCTGGCCGAGGCGATCCGCGCGGTGGCCGGCTGATGGCTCGCCACCAGGCGATAGCGGCGGTCGCGGCGGCCCTGCGCGGCCTCATCCGCGAGCGATATCCCCGCGACGATTTCGGAACGCTCACCGTCGAATTCTACCAGGCCAAGGACATCGAGAAGGGGATCGCGGGGGACGGCTTCGCGATCCTGCTGTGGCGGGTCGCCGTCAACGTCCAGCGGCGCGGGCGCGCGCCGCGGGTCGACATCTTCGGCCGCCGATTCAAGCCGTCCCTGCCGCTTGATCTCAGCTTCCTGATCATTCCGGTCGCGGCCTCGCCGGAAAAGCAGCTGCGAATGCTCGGCTGGGTGATGCGGGCGCTCGAGGATTCGAACGCGATCACCGCCTCCCAGCTCAACGACTATCTGACCGAGGACGACATCTTCACCGTCGACGAGGACATAGAGCTCGTCTGCGACCCGCTCAGCGTCGGCGACCAGCTCACCATGTGGGACCGGATCCGCAAGCATCCGCTGTTCGCCAACTATCTGATGCGGATGGTGCTGATCGACAGCGAGCGGTCCATCGAGGAGGCCGGCGTGGTGCTCGAGCGCGGCTTCGAGGTCGGGATCGCCGAGGACATGGCGTGACGCTGGTCCTCACCGCTTCCGAACTTTTCACGCGGCACGCGCCGCTCGGCTTCGTCTTCCGCGACGCGTCCGACCGGTCGCTGATCGTCGAGGGCCTGGATGTCGGGATCGCCGATTCGGAACGGCCCTGGCGCAAGACGAAGCTGGCGGCCACTCCAAGCGGCACCTGGACGACTCCCCGGCTGCCGGGGCTCGGCGCCACGCTCGCCGGGGAACCCGGCGACTGGCCGGCGAACCGCCGCGACTTCGACCTGACCGTGGAGGACAGCCTCGGGCGCTTCGTGCCGGCCCGCTTCACCGCCGGCCTGCCGGCGCGCGGCCGCTTCGCCTGGCCGGCCTGGCCGGGGTTCAACCAGGCGCGGATCCGGCCGCTCCTCCCGCCCGATCCGCCGGCGGCCTACGAGCCCGATTACCTGCCCTTGTTTCCGGCGATCGCGCGGGCTCCGCCGGGACCCCGGACGATGGTTCGGGCGCAGCTCGCGATCCGGCAGCCGGACGGAAGCGACCGGCCGGCGGCCTGGGCGGCGATGACGGTCTCGGTCTCGAACCGGATCGTCGCGCTCGGCATCGCCGGGGCGAGCGGAGCGGTCGTCGCGAGCGGCGCCTATCCGGCGCTTCCAAGCCAGACCGTCGCGGAGGCCGCGGCCGGGCGCAGCGAGGTGAGCTGGGAAGCCACCATCCGGGTCTATTACGACGCGCTGGAGGGCGCCTTGCCCGATCAGTCCGAAATCCTCGGGCAGCTGTCGAAGCCGTCCCGGCGCGCCCTGCTCAACCTGAGCCCGGGCGAGCCGCAGCTGCCGCCGCAGACGCTCACGCTCGGCCGGCCGCTGACGCTCGCGACGATGCGGACCGCCACCGAACGATTTTCAACCCTGTACCTCAAAGCCGATTGATCGAGGAGACCGACATGCCTGAGTATCTCGCCCCCGGCGTCTTCGTGGAGGAAGTCTCCTACCGGGCCAAATCGATCGAAGGGGTCAGCACCACGACCACCGGCTTCGTCGGCGCCACGCGCTACGGACCGATCGACATCGAGCCCGACGTCCTCACCGCGCTGGTCGAATATGAGCGGGTCTATGGCGGGCGCCAGCAGCTCGACTTCGACGACGACGGCGCCACCGACAATTACATGTGGAACGCCGTCCGCGCCTTCTTCGAGGAGGGCGGCAAGCGCCTCTACGTCGCCCGCGCCTTCAACGGGGTTGCCGAAGCCTGCACCGCCAAGGTCTCCGGCACCGTTCCGCCGGCCAATGTCGCGATCCGGGCCAGGTTCCCGGGAAGGGCCGGCGAGGCGCGCGTCCGGCTGCAGTTCACCCTCAGCCAGAACCGGCTGGTGCTCGAAGCCGGCAAGCCGGCCGCTCTCAAATCCTCGGCGAACCGCGACACGGTCTACGTGGGCGGCGTTCCCGGCGCCGGCGTGTACGTCCTGGAGCGCGACGTCCAGAAGGACGATTGGAACTTCGTCGACGGCCCCGGCGCGGATTTCGAGCTTCAGAGCCTGGCCGGAACCGTCGCCTCCGTCAGGACGATCACGGCCGGCGTCTTCGTCGAGCCGAGCAAGCCGGGGCTGCCCTTCTTCGCCGCCGTCGGGCTCGCGCTCGACCGGGCGCACCGGACCGGCGGCAAGCCGGATTCGATCTTCGACTATTTCGCGGCCAAGCCGCACAACCTAGCCGCCTCGCGGACGATCCCGATAGTGATCGCCGCGCTGAAGGCGGAGGAGGCGGCCGACGAGCGCGATGCGGCCCAGGCCGCCGCCACCGCCGCCGCCGCCGCCGACACCGCGCGCGGCAACGATCTCACCGCCGCGGTGCAGGAGGAGACTGCCGCCGGCGCGATCCTCGACACCGCCAACCAGACTCTCGCCGCCGCCGAGGCGGACCTCGCCGCCGACCCCGGCAACGCCGCTCTGGAAACGGCGGTGGAGGAGGCGGAGGCGGCGGTCGAGACGCAGCAGGTGGTGGTGGACCTCGCCACGCTCGCCCGAACGGACGCCGAGGCCAACAAGGCCGCCTCCGCCGCCGCGAAGGCGCAGGCCGACGAGCAACTGGCAACCGCGCAGGCCCTCTTCGCCGCGGCGGGCGCCGATTCGCCGCCCCGCAGCGGCTCCGCGATCGTGACGGATTACCGCGCCAACGCGAAGACGCCCAACCGCTTCCTCGATTCCGACCTGGCCGGCACGGGCGTCGGCGATGACGCCGAGCCGAGCAAGCTCAAGAGCGAGGGCAAGGCGCCCTTCCTGGAGGCGGTCTTCTATCTGCAGGGCGGAAGGGACGGCAACGCGCCCGACCAGGAGGCCTTCGGCGGCACCGAAGACGTCACGACCAACGCGAAGAGCGGCCTCAAGGCGCTGGAGGACGTCGAGGACATCTCGATCGTCGCCGCTCCGGGATCGAGCTACAACGACCTCAACGCGCAGGCGGTCGCCAACGTCCTCATCGGACATGCGGAGAGGATGCAGTACCGGATCGCGGTGGTCGACAGCGTCAAGGGCCATTCGATCGGGCAGGCGCGCGAATATCGCGCCAAGTTCGACAGCAGCCACGCCGCTTTCTATTATCCCTGGGTCCGGATCATCGACGCCGAGACCGGGCAGGAGAATTTCTACCCGCCCTGCGGCTTCGTCGCCGGCATCTACGCCCGCAACGACATCGACCGCGCCGTCTACAAGGCTCCGGCCAACGAGGTGGTGACGCTCGCGCTCGGCTTCGAGAAGCTGATCAACCGGGCCCAGCAGGAGGTGATGAACCCGGAAGGGATCAACTGCTTCCGCTATTTCGAGGGCCGCGGAATGCGGCTTTGGGGAGCTCGGACGATGAGCTCCGACCCCGAATGGAAATATGTCAATCTCCGCCGGTACTTCGCCTATGTCGAGCGATCGATCGACAAGGGCACCCAATGGGCGGTGTTCGAGCCCAACGGCGACCGGTTGTGGGCGAACGTGCGGCGCACGATCGAGGATTTCCTCCTCACCGAATGGCAGAACGGCGCTCTCCTCGGGGACAAGCCCGAGAAGGCCTATTTCGTCAAATGCGACCGCTCCACGATGACGCAGAACGACTTGGATAACGGCCGGCTGGTCTGCCAGGTCGGGCTCGCCGCGCTGCGTCCCGCCGAATTCGTCATCTTCCGCATCGGCCAGTGGACGGCCGATCGCAAAGCCTGAGGGGACCCGAAATGGCAGTGCTGAGAGAGCGTCCGTACGTCCAGTTCAACTTCCTGGTCGATCTTGGGGACGGAGTCACCGACGGCCCCCAGGCGGGCTTCCAGGAGATCAGCGGCATCGGGATGGAAGTGACCGTCTCCGAATACCGCACCGGGAACCACAAGGAGAACTCGGTGATGAAGATCACCGGGATGAACAAGTCGACCGACGTGACCATGAAGCGCGGAGTGATCGGCTCGCTCAACCTCTACAAATGGCTCGACCAGATCCGCAACGGCGATCAGAGCGCGCTTCGGACGGTGACGATCTCGCTCAAAAACGAGGATCACACGCAGGACGTCCAGGTTTGGAAGCTGCTCCGAGCCCGGATCATCAAGCATACCAGCGGCCCACTGAACGCCAAGGGCACCGACGTGGCGATGGAAGAGCTCGTCATCGCCTACGAACGGCTGGAGATGGAGTGATCCCATGTTCGCCGGCGACGCCCTTCCCGGAATCCGCGTGGACACCGTCCCGGCGCCCGTCGCCGAGGCGCTGCCGCGGATGGACATGGCGGTCTTCGCCGGCTTCGCCGAGCGCGGGCCCTGCCATGTCGCGGTCGCGCTTTCGAGCGTCGCCGCGTACGGCGCGGTGTTCGGCGGCGACTGCCCGCTCGCCTGGGACGATCAGGGCGGGCGGCAGCTGACCGGCAATCTCGCCGCGACGGTGCGCGCCTTCTTCTCGAACGGCGGCACCCGCTGCTGGGCGGTCCGGCTCGCCGAGACGGACGAGCTCGCCGCCCTGCGCGCCGCCGAAAGCGGAGCGGCGGATCCGGGCTCGCGGCCCGCCCGCGCCGGCCGGTTCCCGCTCACGGGCCTGCTTCGGCGCCTGCCCAACGCGGGCAACGACGCGACTTTCGTCTCGCCGGCGATCCTCAGGGCGGGCAGCCTCGGTTCGTGGTCGGACGCCATGCGGCTCGCGGCGAGAGTGTCGCGCCGCCCGGTGGCGATCAAGGGGCAGGCCAAGGTCACCTTCGGTTTCCGCTTCGCCGACCCGGAGGTACTCGGCCTGGGAGACCTGATCGAGCTGACCAGCGGCGAAGGCCTCGTCAAGCGCTACGCCAAGGTGGTTCGGATCGGCGGCGGACAAGCCTGGGCGATGTGGATCGCCTCCTTCGTCCGGATCGCCGGGCACACGCCGTTGAAGGACGGCAAGGCCTATGTGCCGGGCAGCCCCGCCGGGTTCGCGGCGGAATTCCAGGAAGGCAAGGTCTGCTCGGTCAGGCTCACCGGCCCCGGCGGCCCGGCGGCGCTGGTGCGGGGCGCCTGGGTCAATTTCCGCCAGCCGGGCGAATCGATCTGGCTGCGCGCGGACCGGGTCGCGCGCGACAGGACGGAGGGGCCGGCCTGGCAGCAGGTCGGCTCTCTCCTGCCCGCCGGACCGGTCCACGCGGAGAGGGTGACGTTCGACATCGTCGAGCACGGTCCCGGCGGCGACCGGGTCCACACCGCCCTGGCGCCGGCGCCGGAGGCCGCGAATTCGGTCCACCGGATGATCGACGCCGATGCCTTCCACTCCGATCCCGAACGGCGCACGGCCGCGATCCGGCCGGGATTCGCGATCGCCCGGGGGGAGCTCGAGGCGATCGCGGCCGGTCTCGCGGGAGGCGATTTCGAGGGCATCGCGGCGCGGTTCGGCACCAAATATTTCACCGCGTCCGATCGGGTCGCGCTTCGCTCCGCCTGGCTGCCGGTCGGCCTCGATTCGAGCTTCCCGGAGCCGCAGGGCCCGCTCGCCGACCCCGCGGATCCGCTCGTCCGCGACGGATTGTCGAGGTTCGACGAGCGATTGTTCCTCGATCCGCGTCTCTCCGATCTGAGGGGAGCGGCGATGATCCAGCGGACGGCGTTGCGCGAGGCCGGCGAGCAGAAGCTGTTCGGGATCCACGCGGCGCTCGACATCGCCGGGGACATCTTCCCAGAGCCGAGCCTTCTCGCCGTCCCCGACGCGTCGCAGCCGGGCTGGGAGATCGGAGCCTCGCTCGACCCTCCGCTGCCGCCCAGGCCCGGCGCTCCGGCGCTCGCTAACTGGCGCGACCATTCGGGCGGCTGCGAAGGCGGCACGGACACGGCGCCGAGCGCCCCCGACTGGAGCCGCTTCCTCGATTGCAGCACCCGGATGCTTCCGGCGCCGGTGCTGAGCGCGCCCGCTCAGCCGGTCTTCGACGGCGAGTTCACCCTTTCATGGAACGAACAGCCGGAAGGGGCAGTGGCGGTCCTGGAGGAATCCGCCGATCCGGAATTCGCCGCCGCGGCCGAGCTTCTGCGCAGCGCGGACGTGATCTCCTACCGCGTCAGCGGGCGCGGGGAGGGCGTCTATTATTACCGCCTTCGAATCGAGCTGGACGGCAATGTGTCGGCCTATGCGGCCGCGGCCGTGACGCTTCGCAAGGCGCGCTTCGCGGCGCTCGCCGCCGAGCCGGCGCGGCTTGTCCGGATCCATGCGGCGATGCTTCGGCTGGCTGCGGCGGAGGACGGCTTTTTTGCCTTGCTGTCGCTTCCTCGGGCGTTCCGGGCGGCCGACGCGGCGGCCTATGCGCAGGCGCTCGCCACGCTGGCGCCGGGCGCCGGCAGCGCCGGGAAGCTCGGAGCGGACGAGGCGCGGCTGCTGTCGTTCGGAGCGCTCTACCACCCGTGGCTGGTGGCGCGGACGGGCGAGGGGCTCGTCTCCTCCCCGCCCGACGGCGCCGCCGCCGGGGTGATGGCGGCGCGCGCCCAGCAGCGCGGCGCCTGGATCGCGCCGGCCAACACTCCGCTCCGCGACGTGGTCGGCCTCGATCCCGCGATCCCGGCAGCCGACCTGCTGCCGCTCGACCGGGCGCGGGTCAACGCCGTTCGCCACCTGCCCGGCGGCTTCCTCGTGCACGACGCCGACACGCTGTCGCCGGATCGCGAGTGGCGGCCGATCAACGTCAGGCGGCTGATGATGCTTCTTCGCCGGACTCTGATGCGGCGCGGGCTCGAGCACGTCTTCGAGCCCAACGGCGCCGTCCTCCGCCGCGCCGTCGAGCGCAGCCTCACGTCGACCCTCGACGACCTGCAGCTGCGCGGCGCCTTCGCCGGGGCGAGTTCGGCCCAAAGCTTCCGGGTCTCGGTCCGCGCCGGGGCCGCCGACGTCGAGGCCGGCCGGCTGGTCGTGGAGATCTCGGTCGCCCCCTCGCAGCCGATCCGTTTCCTGACCATGCGCCTCATCCAGCAGGGCGCCCGGCTCACCATCCTGGAGGAGGTGTGATGGCGACCGAGCTGCCCTTCTATTATCCGTTCAACGCCTTCAACTTCTCGGTGGAGATCTATCCCGACGGCGCGAGCTCGCCGCTGATCAAGGGCGCCTTCGCCGAATGCGACGGGCTCGAGATGAGCCAGGACTTCAAGACCATCCGGTCGGGCGGCGCCAACGACCACGCCTATCGGGTGCCGGGGGCGATCAACTATTCCAACCTCACCCTGAAGCGCGGCCTGACCGCGAACGCGGACCTTTGGACCTGGTTCACCGATTCCATCGCCGACCCGTTCCTTCGCGCCAATGCGGAGGTCGTCCTGCTCGCCGACGACGGAAGCACCGAGGTCGCCCGCTGGCAGCTCAGCCGCTGCATCCCGGCCAAGCTCAAGGGGCCCGCCCTCAACGCCAAGGACGGCGGCATCGCCATCGAGGAGTTCGAGCTCGCCTACGAGAAGCTCCAGCTCGCCCAGCCGGCGCCGAAGGGAGCGGGGGCATGAGCGAGCAGGTCCTCGTCAAGGCGCGGCTGATCGAGCTGAAGCAGGATCTCTCGTCCGAGCTTCCGGGCGGCAAGAAGGTCGACGTCCAGTTCAATCCGGAATCGATGAAGGTGACCTTCGCCAACCAGGTCGCCGAGCCCAAGGGCGGCGACCAGAAGGCGGGCACGGCCGGGCGCCAGTTCGTCGGCGCCGGCACGACGAAGCTGGCGCTGACCTTGTGGTTCGACGTGACGGCGATGACCGAGAAGCCCGTCGACGACGTGCGCCGGCTGACCGCCGACATCCTCCACTTCATGACTCCGGCCAAGGCGGAGTCCGATCCCAAGAAGCTGGCGCCCCCGGGGACTCGCTTCTCCTGGGGAACGTTCCTGTTCGACGGAATGGTCGAGGGGCTGGAGGAATCGCTCGAATTCTTCTCCGCCGCCGGCAAGCCGCTTCGCGCCAGCGTCAGCCTGACGCTCAGCCAGCAGAAGATACTGGTCGCCAAGTTCCAAGGCGACGGCCAGGTGCCGTCGCGCCCCGGACAGCGGCCGTTCGCGACCGCGCCGGCGGGGGCAAGCCTCCAGGACATGGCCGGGGCGGCCGGCAAGGAAGAGGGCTGGCAGGACATCGCCGCCGCCAACGCGGTGGAGGATCCGCTCCGGATGAAGCCGGGGGCGCTGATCGACATGGATGCGGCAGGCGCCGCCGGAGCGGGCGCAAGCGGCGGCTTCGGAGTCGGGACGGGCTTCGGCGCGGGCGCGTCCTTGGCGCCGCCGTCGATCGAACCGGCCTTGGCGGTGTCGCTGTCGGCGCCCCGGCTTTCGATAAATTGAGGAGGAAGGAATGCCCGTCGTCGTCGATCAGTTCGAAGCCAGCGCGGAACCGGCCGGCGATGGCCCGCAGGCGGCGCCGCCCGCCCGCGAGCCTTATCCGTTCGAGACCCGCCGGCGGCTCCGCGCCGTGGCGGTCCGCGCCGCCCGCGTCCGGCCCTTCTGAGCCCCGCCGATGAGCGCCGAGATCGCCCGCCTGCCGATGCGCCCCGCCCGGCCCTCGATCACCATCGGGGGCAAGCGCGATGCGAAGCTGGAGGCGAGCCTGCTCCGTTACGAGCTCACCGACAGCATCGAAGGAATGGCCCGGGCCGAGCTCGTATTCGGCAATTGGGGCGGCGAGGACCGGCCGGGGTTCCAGTATTTCGACCGCAAGACGATCGATTTCGGCAAGGCCCTGAAGGTCGGGGTGAGCGACACCGATATTCTGTTCGAAGGCCGGATCACCGGCATCGCGGCCGATTTTCCGGAGGGAGAAGCCGCCCGGATCACCGTCTTCGCCGAGGACAGGCTGCAGGATCTGCGGATGACCCGGAGGACTCGCTGCTTCGCCCAGGCGTCGCTCGGCGACGTCGTCCGCCGGATCGCCCAGGAGCATGGGCTGGAGGCGCAGGTGGATATCCAGGCGCCCGCGGTGCCGCTGCTTGCCCAGCTCAACCAGACCGACCTCGCCTTCCTGTTCGACACCGCCCGCCGCTTCGACGCGGACATCTTCGTCGCCGGCGCCCGGCTCCACGCTGCGCCGGCGAGGACCGCGGACGCGGTCGCGCTCGCCTGGGCGGGCACGTTGCGCGCGTTCAGCGTGCTCGCCGATCTCGCCCACCAGCGAAGCGCCGTGGTCGCGTCGGGCTGGGACGTCGACGGCAAGGCGGGGGTCAGCCACAAAGGCGGCAAGTCGGCCGTGCAAGGGGAGCTGAACGGGGACACGGCCGGCGGCGATATCCTGGTCCAGGCGCTGGGCGAGCGCGTCGACACCCTCGCCCACGGGCTGCCGCGCTCCGCCGACGAGGCGAAGCAGCTCGCCGAGGCGAGCTATCGTCACATGGCGCGCGGCTTCGTCACCGGCGAAGGCGTGTGCGAGACCGACCCGAAGCTGCGCGCCGGAGTGAAGCTCGACCTCACCGGCCTCGGGCCGCTGTTCGACGGTGCCTATCGGGCGATCTCGGTGACCCATCTCTACGATTCCGAACATGGCGCCCGCAGCGAGTTCCGCTGCAACCGGGCCGGGATCGGCAAGCCGTGAACGCGGTCGCGCTCCTCGAAGGCGATCGCCGCCTGGCCCAGCAGGGCGAGCGCATGCCGCAAGGCTGGGGCGGCATGTGGTACGGAGTCGCGCCGGCGACGGTCATCGATATCGCCGACCCCGAAGGCCAGGGGCGGGTCCAGGTGACCCTGCCCTGGTGCCCCGATTCGGGCGGCGGCCGCTACGAGGCGTGGGCCAGGATGGCGACCCTGTTCGCCGGCAGGGACCGCGGCAGCTGGTTCATGCCGGAAATCGGGGACGAGGTCCTGGTGGCCTTCGAGCACGGCGATCCCGCCCGGCCCTACGTGCTCGGAGGCCTCTGGAACGGATCGGATTCGCCGCCGCAAGGCGCGAGCCGGGCCAACAACCTCAAGGTCATCAAATCCCGCAACGGCGTGAAGATCACGCTCGACGACCAGAACGGCCGGGAGAAGCTGATCCTGGAGACGCCGGGCGGACAGAAGGTCACCCTCAGAGACGGGCCCGGGGCGGTCGAGATTGAGGATTCCAACGGCAATTCGGTCAAGCTCGAAACGGCCGGGATCACGGTCACCGCGGCGGCCAAGGTGACGGTCAAGGCCAGCCAGGTGGCCGTCTCGGCCGGAATGGTGACGGTCGACGCCGGAATGTCGAAATTCTCGGGCGTCGTGCAGGCCGACACGGTGATCTGCAACGCCATCGTCTCCGCGAGCTACACGCCGGGCGCTGGGAACATCTGGTGAGCGCGATGGACCATCCGCTGACCTGGGCCGCCCCTCGGCCGATGTGGCGCGGCGCCGCTTCGCCGGGCCTGGAGCCCACCATCCTGCGCTTCGCGACCGACGAGTTCATGGAGCAGCTGCTCGGCCTGCTCGAGACCGATCCCGCGGCGCTCGCCGATCATGTCGCGCGGCCGGAGACGTGGCGGACGCCGCCGGGCCGGCTCGCGGCCGAGGACCTGGTCGAGCGGGTGCCGCTGCCGGCGCCGATGAAGCTCGCCCGGCTTCGGACCCGACTTGGCCGCTCTCCAAGGCCGGCGGCCGCGGCGCCGGCCGATCCGCTCCGCCTCAAGCTCTACCAGCCCGCGCACCAGCGCTATTACATCGCCTGCGCCACGCTCGCCTGCGCCATCCCGGGCCTGCCCGACCGGCGGCTGGCCGGCGCCGGCGAGCAGGTCGGCTTCGTGCTTCGCCGGCTGATGCCCGCGGCCGCTAACGCCGCCGCCGGAAGCCCGCTCGTGGAATATGCCTATGTCCGGGACTCGAAGGGCGGCCGCTGGCAGCGCGTCGCCCAGGGCGACGAGGCTGTGCTCGCGCCGGGCGAGGAGCGCCTTCCCGCCTTCCCGCTCGCCCATCAGGACGGCCACGGCCTCAGCCGCACGATGTGGGGAGGCCTGGTTCCCGTCGGCCGCCGCGAGCAATATATGAGCGCGGCCATCACCCGCACCGCCAGGCGTCTCGTCGAGGGCCAGGCCGAGGCGCTCGCCGGAGCGCCGCCCGCGGCCGCGCGCAACTCCAAGCTGGCGCGGACCACCGAGTTCAAGGCGGACTTCGCCGAGCCCTGGAAAGCGCTGATCCAGGCGGCGATGAAGGCGGCGTCGGACATCGCCGCCGACATCACCGATTCCTCCGGACCCAAGCGCCAGACCCGAATCCGCTCCGCCAACCTGGGCTACCAGTCCCAGAGCTGGCTGCTGCTGCTCGACCTGATGGCCTTCCTCAACCGGCACCTGCCGACCGTGGCCGGGGCGGTGCGCAGTTCGTCGCAGGCGGGCCTGAGCGGGGCCAAGCTCGACCTCTACAAATGGCTGGCGGCCGAGATGACGATCGGCCAGCGCGACCAGCTGGCCAACGGCTTCAAGGCGGACGAAGCCGACCCCGGCGGGCGGCCCGCGCACCTGCGCAGCATGGCCGCCGCGCTCCGCGAGGTCGACGCGGTCGGCAAGCCGGACGCCGTCGCTTTGCTCGAAGGCGCCCAGACCCAGTATCGCGACCATCCCGCCGAGCGCTCCAGATGGCCCGCCTTCCATTATCTGGCCGCGGGCATCGGCAGCGACGGTTCGGGCGGAGCAATCCTGGCGCAGGGCGTGTTCCAGACTCTGCCGCCGGCCAATGCGGGGACCGCCCCGGACGCCGACATCGAAGCGCTCACCGTCCCGCTCGCCGAGCCGCCTGCCTCGGGGCCGTTCGACGTCAATCTCGTGGAAGCGCTCACCGTGCTCGTGGCGCGGGCGCTCGACACCAGCGACGAGAGCGACGCCCGGCCGATGCCGTTCGCGCAGCAGCTCGCCCAGGCGATGTCCGACAGCGTCGGCGACACCGGCCAGTTCTGCCTGCGATTCGTCCATCTCAACGCCGATTGCGGCCCAGTCCATCCACCCACCTTGTCCAAGCGCAGCGTCCGTTTCGAGCTTGCCGGCTTCTTCGATTCGGATGCGCCGGCGCGGCCGATCCGGATCTCGCTGCCGATGGACACAAGCCCGGCGGGATTGCGCAAGCATGCTCGCGGCACCGCCTTCGTCTTTTCCGACATGCTCTGCGGCCAGGTCCAGCGCGCCAAGGGTCTGGGCTTCATCGACCTCGTCCGCCAGGTCCTCCCCTGGCCGCTTCACAAGGACATAGACACCGGCGACGGCGGCGGCTGCAAGAACGGCAACGGCATCGACATCGGCATGATCTGCTCGCTGTCGATCCCGATCGTGACGCTCTGCGCGCTGATCCTGCTGATGATCATCGTCGCCTTGCTGGACTTCATCTTCCGCTGGCTGCCGTTCCTGGCGTTCTGCTTCCCGGCGCCGAAGCTCAAGGGGAAGGGGAGCGGCGCATGACCAGCCCGTTCGGAAAAGGCATCGCCTTCCCGCCGCGCGTCGGCGCCGACGGGCGGATTCTGTGGTCCCAGGGCGAGCGCAACATCCAGGAATCCATCGCAATCATCCTCAAGACGGAGCGCGGCGAGCGGGCGCAGCTGCCGCGCTTCGGAACGGGGCTCTCCACCTTCCTGTTCGAGCCGAACAATGCGGCCAGCCATGCCCGGATCGCCCATGCGATCGGCGCCGCCCTGAAGAAGTGGGAGCCGAGGATCGCGGTCGAGCAGGTTGACGTCGCCGCCGATCCCAAGGCGAGCGAGACCGCCGTCGCCACCATCGCCTACCGGCTCGTCGCCACCGGCGGCCTGGAGCGCGTCGCGATCGACGTGCCGCTGCAGGGAGCGGCCTGAGCCATGCCGCTGATCCCGCCTCCGACCGACGACCGCCGCTATCAGGCCCTGGTCGACGAGCTGATCGCCCGGATCCCGGCGCATACGCCCGAATGGACCAATTTCACCCAGTCCGATCCCGGCGTGACCCTCATCCAGCTGTTCGCGCACATCACCGAGAGCCTGCTCTATCGGTCCAACCAGATTCCCGAGCGAAACCGGGCGAAGTTCCTCCAGCTGCTCGGAGTGCCGCTCTCCCCCGCGCAGGACGCGCGCGGCCTCGTCGCCTTCCGCAACGAGCGGGCGCCCGCCGGCACGTTGATCGTCCCGCGCGGCACCGAATTGTTCGCCGGCAAGGTCCCGTTCCGGACCGCGACGTCGCTCGACGTGCTGCCGCTCGAGACCCGCTGCTACGTTCGCCGCCCGATCCTCGAGCCGACCCAGGCGCAGAAAGAATATTACGCTCTGCTCTACGCCTCCTACGCCAAGCCGGCGCCGCCGGCGCTCGCCCTGTACGAGACCGTGGAGGTGGTGAACGGCGAGAATGTCGATCTCGCCGGCACGGTCGACCACAGCCTGTGGATCGCGCTGCTCGGCCGGGAGGAGGATCGCGATCCCGAGACCGGCTGGAAGCCCCTGCGCGAGGCGCTCGCAGGCCGGACGTTGTCGATGGGCCTGGTGCCGGGCGATTCGGCCGAGCAGGTCGTTGCACGGCCGGGAACCGCCCCTTCGGCGGCCGACGGGCTGCTCCGCTACGAGATGCCGAGCGCGGGAGCGGTGGCCCTGGACTCCGGTGGGCGGCCGGCGCCGACCTACGTCCGGCTCACGGCCAGGGCCGATTTCGACCCGCTGACCCAGCCGGGGATCGTCGAGATCGCCTTGCCCGGCGCCGCGGGCCTCGACACCTGGCGCGATCTCGACCCGCTCGAAGCCGGAGTGGGCGACCTGCCTCCGATGGTCGACGCGCCCGACGTCGCCGGGCGTCTCGTCACCTGGCTGCGGGTGAAGTCCGGAAGCACCACCGACGTCAAGCTGCGCTGGGCCGGGATCAATGCCGCGCAGATCCGCCAGCAGCAGCTGATCGGCGCCGAGCGGCTGGCGGACGGCGACGGAAGCCCCGGCCAGATCCGCCAGCTGCGCCAGTCTCCCGTCCTCGCCCGCTCGGTGATGGTGACGAGCATCGCCGAGGGCGCGCGCCGCGAATGGAGCGAGATCGACGATCTTCGCGCCGCCGGGCCGGAGCTGCCGGCGCCGGGCGGCGCCGACATGGGCGATCCGGTCGAGGTCTTCAGCTGCGATGCGGAAGCGGGGCTGATCCGGTTCGGGGACGGACTGAGCGGCCGCCGGCCCCGGCTCGGGGAGGCGCTTTACGCGAGCTACGCCTGCACCGAGGGCGTGGAGGGCAACGTCGCCGCGGGGGCGATCAAGGGCGGTCCGATGCTTCCCGGCGGAGTGACGGCGACCAACCCGGTGCCGACGAGCCGGGGCGCGGACGCGGAAAGCGTCGACGCCGCCGAGAAGCAGGTTCCGCGCTTCGTGACCCACCGCGACCGGGCGGTCACGGCCGAGGATTTCAGGGCGATCGCCTGGCGCACGCCCGGGGTGGCGATCGGCCGGGTCGAGGTCCTTCCGGCGGCGCATCCCGACGTCGCCCCGCTGACGATCGGGTCGGCTCCCGGCGCGGTCACGCTCATGGCGATCCCCCGCCGCGACCCGCTGTATGGCGATTCGCCGCGCGCCGACCGGCCTTTCCTCACCGCCTTGTGCAACTATCTCGACCCGCGCCGGCTCGTGACCACGCAGCTCGTGCTTCGGGGCCCCGAATATGTGGGCATCTGGATCTCGATCGGGATCGAGGCCGCCGGCGGGCTCAGCCTCGCCGAAGTCGCCGAGGGCGTGAAGAAGGGGATCGGGCGGTATCTGAGCCCGCTGCCCCCGCCGGACGTCGCGATGCCGCAGCTGCCGATGCTCTACGGGCCGGATATCGACCCGGCGCTTCGCGGCTGGCCGCTGGGGCGCGCCGTCCACAGCCGGGCCATCCTGGCCGAGGCCGCCCGGGCCGCGGGCGTGGTCCAGGTCGCCGACGTGCTGCTCGCCCAAGGCAGCGGTCCGGCGACCGAGCTGGTCGAACTTTCGGGCCTTCAGCTGCCCGAGATCCTCGGCATCTCGGTGGTCGCCGGCCCGCCGCTTTCGCTCGACGTCCTTCGCGGCGCCGGCGGCGCCGGCGGCACGGGCGGCACGGACGGCGGGGCCGCCGCTCGGCTGCCGGTGCCCATCCTGGCGGAGAGCTGCTGATGAACGTCAACGGCTCCCGCTTCCACATGCTTCTCGGCCTTCGGGACTGGGCCGGCTGCCGGAGCGACCGGCCCAAGCCGGTCACGCTCGCGGCGAAGTGGGACGAGGACGAGCCCGACCCCCGCATACCCTGGTATGACGATAACCGCGGCGAGCTCACCTTGCTGCCGCTGGACGAGCAGATCGAGCCCACGCCGGGCGAGCGCCGCTTCACCGCCGAAGACTGCCGCGCCGCGGCCGCCGACCGCCACGGCAACCTCTATAGGATCTCCGACGACGGGCTGGGACTGCTGGTGCGGTCCGCGGGCGACGGGCGAGTGACGCCCTTCTGGCCGCCGGGCCCGCGCCGCGGCCGGGCGAGCGGGTCCGAATTCGCGGACCTCGCCCCCGCTTCTGCCGCGGGCGAGGCCTTCGCCGGACTGACGGTCACTCGGTGCGATTTCCTCGTCGCCGGGTTCGCCGACGGGAACCGGACCGGGCTCCTCCGCTTCGACCTGGTCGGCGGAGGCGCGCCGGAGCGGATCATCCTTCCCCCCGGAACCGACGCCGCCTCGCTCGCGCCGGCCGGCGACGGCGGTCTCTGGCTGCTCGATCGCGAGACGCGCCTGCTCAAGCTCGACCGCGAGCTTCGGCTCGAAGCCCGACCCGTACCCGGCGATCCGCCGGTCTTCGCCGCCGAGGGCGCCGAGCCCGCCGAAGCCCTTCGGGCCGAGGCCGTAGCGGTCGCCCTGGCCGCGGCCGTGAACCCGGTGGCGATCGTCACGCTGAAGGACGACAGCGTCGTCCTGCTCGACGCCCCGGCCAAGGCGCCGGCAGCCCTGTTCATCGTCGATCCGGGCTCGACCGTCCTCAGGCCGCTGGCGCCGCTGGAGTTCGAAGCGACATGCCTCGCCGCGGTCGAGAAGGACGGAGTGCCGGCCTTGATGATCGCTGACGCGGGCGGCAACCAGGCGCGGCGGGTCCAGCTGGTCGACGACAAGGGCAAGTGGCGGGCGGAGCCGCGGCCCGACACCCTTCCGCTGCGCCGGTTCGGCGGCCGCGCGCTGGTGACGATCAAGGGCGTCGTCCATTACGACAGCGGCTCGAGCGACCCGATCTGGGTTCCCGTGGTCGAGCTGCGCCACCGCCGTTTCGCGGCCGAGGCGCGGTTCCTGACGCGCATCTATGACGGCGCGGAGCCGCAATGCCTGTGGGACCGGCTCCGCCTCGACGGCTGCATCCCGGCGGGCACGTCGATCGCGATCGAGGCTCGCGCCGCCGACGACGAAGCGAGCCTAGTCTCCGCCGCTTCGAGCGGCTGGATCCCGCAGCCGGCCCTGCTGCTCTCCGCCACCGGCTCCGAGCTCCCCGCAAAGCGCTCGAGCGCGGTTGTCGCCACCGACCCGGCGGCGGGGAAGGGGACCTGGGAGCTGCTGCTCCAGAATGTCGCCGGCCGCTACGCTCAGCTCCGGGTGACGCTCAGGGCCGACGGGCGCTCTACTCCCCGGCTGCGCGCGCTCCGGCTCTGGTATCCGCGCTTCTCCTATGTCGAGCGCTTCCTTCCCGGGGCCTATCGGGAGGATTCCGTCTCGGCTTCGTTCCTCGAACGCTTTCTCGCCAATTTCGAGGGGATCAACACCGGGATCGAGGACCGGATCGCGGCGATGGAGGCGATGTTCGACCCGCGCACCGCTCCCGAAGGCATGCTCGAATGGCTGGCAAGCTGGTTCGACGTCGCTCTGGACCGGACCTGGGACGAGCGCCGGCGCCGCCTGTTCATCGCGCATGCCGTGAAGTTCTTCGGCTGGCGGGGCACGATCCGCGGACTCCAGCTCGCGCTCAAGCTCGCGCTGGACCCCGGCGTCGCAGCCGAGGATTTCGACCTTGAAGCGCCCCGTTGTGAAGACCCGCGATCGATCCGGATCGTGGAAGCCTACGCCGCCGGCGCGCGCGGGCGGGTCTTTGCTCCGCCCGGGCCGGCGGCGAGCCCGGGCGTGCACAGCCTCGCGAAGGACTGGACGCCCGAGGAGGGCGACGCCGGTCTATGGGCGCGCTGGCCGGGGCCGCCGGAACCCGGCGGGCGGTTCCCGCTCGTCCCGCCCGCCGGCCAGGAAGCGGCCTGGGCCGCGTTGACCGAGCGGCAGTTCGGCTTCGTCCCGGGGAGCGGTCGGATCGAGCGGGAACGGTGGCAGGCGTTCCGCAGGACCACCGGCGCGGCCGGCCCTCCGGAAGACCTGCCCGACGCGCCAAGCGCCTTGTGGCGGCGGTATGCCGCGATTCATTCGCGGGAGCGCCGCGCCTGGACCGATTTCCTTCGATCGCGCTACCGCACGGCCGCGCTGATGGACTCGGCCCATGGCACCCGCTGGGGCGATTTCGCGCTGGTGCCGCTTCCGGATCACCTGCCCGGTACCCCCGCCGCCACTCGGGACTGGCTGATGTTCGAGGGCCAGGCGCTGCCGATCGCGCGCAACGCCCACCGGTTCGCGGTGCTTCTGCCGAGGACTCGGGTCGATTCGGACCCGGTCGAGGAAGCGCGCCGGCTGGAGCTCGCACGCCGGATCGTCGGGCTGGAAAAGCCCGCCCACACCGTCTTCGACATCCGCTTCTACTGGGCGATGAACCGGGTCGGCGCCGCCCGGCTAGGGCTCGACAGCGCGATCGGCGAGGGCAGCCGGGCTCCGGAGCTGGTGCCGGGCGCGGTGCTCGGCCGCGCCTATGTGGGCGCCGCCTTCGTCGGCGGCCCGGACTCGGCGGGCCATGGCAGGGAGCGAATCGCATGCTGAACCACATCTGTCGGACGGGGGAGCCACTCCATGGGATGCTGTAGCTCATTCAAGGCGATCGCGACCGCTTCGCCGGCCGACCCTCGCCGGCACGTCAACTTCACCTCCGGGATGGTCCTGGGAGTCGACGACTACCGCCAGGAATTCGCCTATCACTCCGCCCGCGATAAATGGATCGTCCGCGACTTCCTGGGTTACGGAACCCTGTCGGGGCTTGCGGTGTCGCTCGAGGACACCGACGGCGATGGCCCCCGGGTCCGGGTAACCCCCGGCGCCGCGGCCGCGCCGAGCGGGCAGCTGATCTGCGTCGGCCGGGAGCAATGCGGCTCCCTCAACGCCTGGCTCGGGCGCGACGAGGTCAAAGAAAAACTGAAACTGCTCACCAAGGACTCCGCCGACCCGAGCCGAGCCAACCTCAACCTCTACCTGACGCTCTGCTACGTCGACTGCGCCGTCGCCGAAGTCCCGATCCCGGGCGAGCCCTGCCGAAGCGACGAGAATCTGATGGCGCCGTCCCGGATCGCCGACGACTATGTCCTGAGCTTCGCCTTCGAGCCGCCGCCGATGGCCGAGGCGGAAGCGGTCGATGCGCTGGACACGCTCTGGCACAACGTCGCCGTGGGCGGCGCCGCCTTCGATGAGGCGGTGCGAAAGGCCGAGCTCCAGCTTCGGCTGGCCCTCGGCCTCTATGCCGCCGATGCGCCTGCGCCGGCGACGGCCGACCTGGATCAGATCGAGGTCCCCGCCGGCTCCGCCCACCGCTTCCGGGCGGCCGTCCGCAGGCTGTGGGTGACCGAGCTGCGTCCGCTCGTCGAGGCGCAAAGCTGCGCCGCCGAGACGCTTCCGGCCCAGGACTGCGTCCTGCTCGCCCAGCTGTGGCTGCCGGTCATCAGGCCGGGGGCAAATTGGGTCGTCGACGGCAAGAAGGCCGCGATCACCCTCGATCAGACGACTCGCCCGCTCCTGCTCTCCGCCTCCGTCGCCCAGACCAGCTTCGGGGCGGAAGTGAGCCGGCAGCAGATCGACCAGGCCGATCCGCTCGTCGAAATGATCACCATCGCCGCCACGATCGCCGCTTCGACCCGGATCGCCATCGTCCGGCCGAAGAAGGAGATCGAGGTCAAGCTTCCGGTCGGCGGCGCCGCCAGCGCCGGGCGTGAGCTGACGGTGAAGAACGCCGGCGCCTTCGAGGTCACGCTGACAACGCCGGCCAACACCAGCGTCGAAGGCAAGGACGTGCTGAAGCTGGATCCGGCGCAGTCGGTCAGCCTCCTGTGCGACGGCAACAAGGCCTGGCACGTCACGGGGGGCGTCCGATGAGCGGGCCCTTCGACTTCGTCGATCTCGAGCAGCCGGTCGGCGGCGGCATCGAAAGCGTCAACTTCTTCAACGGCCGCCTGCTCACCGCCGGCGACATGACCCGCGAGCAGCGGGCGCGGCGCGAGGCGGAGGCGAGGCTCGGCGAAGCGCTCGGCGACGGAATCGTCTTCGGTCTCGAAGCCTCCGCCATCCCGCCGGACAAGAAGGAGTCGCTCGTCTCGATCCTCGTCCAGCCCGGGCTCGCGATCAGCGGCGCCGGCCAGCTGCTCCGGCTGGACCAGCCCGAGCGGATCCGGCTGTCGCGGGTGGATTCGACGAGCTTCGCCGCCGGCGGCTGCCAGTTCGACGATTGCGTGCCGATGTCGGCCGGCACCTATGTCGCGGGCGAGGGGCTCTACCTGCTCACCATCGCCCCGGCGGAGCAGGGCCTCGGGCGCGCGCCGTCCAACGGGCTGGGCGCCGCCGGCTCGCCTTGCGACGTCGACCGGCGCGTGGACAGCGTGCGCTTCCGTCTCCTCGAGGTTCCGCCGAAGCTCTACGCCAAGCTGCAGGTGCTCGAGCCGGACTTCCGCAACCGCCTGGCTTACGAGTGCTTCGGCCCCGGCGTGCTCGCCGACTGGGCGACGTTCCTGCCCGGCGGCGGGGCTCGAAGCCCAGGCATTGAGGGCGAGCGCAGCCTGATCGACAGGATGGCCGCCGCGGGTCTCACCGAACGCGAAGTGCCGCTCGCCCTCATCGGGTTCAAGGGCGTGGCCGAGCTTACCCTGCTCGACGGCTGGTCGGTGCGCCGGCCGGTGTCGCCGGCCGACGTTGCCGGCGCCTTCCACAGCGTCGCCGCTCCGCGCCGGCAGGCGACCGGCCGGGCCATGTTCGCGCAGTTCCAGGAGCATCTCGCCGGCCTGCGCGCCGCCGGCACGCCCGAGATCAAGGCCCGCACGCATTTCCCCTTCCTGCCGCCGGTCGGAGTGCTGCCCCGGATGAGCTTCGACGAAGGGCGGGAATTTCTCGGCGGAATGGCGGTTCGAGGGCCGATCCACATCAACAGCGCGACCGTGGAGCTGCTCATCCGCGAGAGCCTGACCCATCCGGCGATCCGTTCGGACGGGCTCGAGGTGATCTGGCTCTATGCGGTGGCCGAGAACCAGATCGCCGGGATGAACGCGCTCGCTAGCAAGGCGGCGGCGGACCCGTACCTCATCTTCGCCTCCGCCAACCTCGCTTACCGGGGTGACGCCCGCTTCAACCTGCACCGTTGGAATTACGCCAATTACGCCCTTGGCGGCGGCTGACGTTCGGAAAGGATCGACCATGGATCAAATGCTTACGGACGCGGGCAAGGTCTCGGTGCCGATCTCGAGCATCCTCGACGCTTTGAAGGACACACTGAGCGAAGAGAAACGGGCGGCGCTATTCACGCAGCTAATCGGTCTGAGGCCCGCCGGAGTCGCGCCCGGCGACCTGATCACGGCCGAGCTCTTCAATCAGATGATGAGTGACATAAACGGCCTCGCGATCCGGGTCGCGGCGCTCGAGGGAGTCGCCGGCGGCCCGGTGATCGAGCGGATCGAACCGGTGGGCGCGAACAAGGAGGCCGGGAGCCTGCTCACCATCATCGGCGCCAACTTCAAGCCCGACGACGAGGACATGTTCGTCTCGGTCGGCCACAAGAAGGTGACCGATTTCTTCGCCAAGTCCGACCAAAAGAAGCTGCTCCTCACCGTTCCCGTCAGCTTCGCGCAGCTGCCGGTCACCGTGCCGGTGACGGTGACGGTCAAAGGCAGGACCTCGAACTCGGTCAGCATCACGATCGTGCCCGAGGTGGTCACCCCTTCGGGGAACGTCCAGGTCGAATATCAGGGCGGAAACCTCGGCACGATCGGCGTAGGGCAGACCTATCAGCTCGTCTGGCGGGTGTGGAGCAACCTGAATCTGCCCAGCAGCTTCGAGGTCGAGCCGGAGGTCACGGGCGTCAGCGGCGGATCCAGCGTCGATCAGTGGCTGGCGGCGATCCAGGTGCCGTCCACCCAATTCTCCATCGAGCCGGGCGGCTTCCACGACGTGACGATGACCGTGACGGTGCCGACCGGCGCCGAAAATGCGGAGATCAACCTCCGCGCCGAGAGCATCGTCGGCAACTTCGTCGGCGCAGCGCAAACGCCGTTCACGATGCAGGTGGGCGAGGAGACGCCAGTCTCCGACCAGCGCGCGACGGTCGCGATGCGGCAGGTGAGCGTGACCGAATTCCGCTCCGGCAACGTCATCGTCGCCGACAAGCTGGTGATGGGATTCAAGATCCAGCCGGGCAAGACCGTCAACCTCCCCTTCCAGGTTTCGGCCGCGCTCGACATCGGCGGCCCGGGCACCCCGCAGGAGCGCAGCGGCGAGGGCCATTATCGCTTCACCGCCCAAGTCAAGTCGGGCTCGCAGGACGGCCGGTTCACGGCCCAGCCGATGAGCGCTACCCGAACCTTCGTCGCCAAGAACAGCACGCAAAACTTCGAAGTGCCCGTCGCCGCGGCGGCGACCCCGACCGACACGACCGTCGTCACGTGGATCGAAGTGACGGCCACTTGCTACCCGGACGCGAGCAGCAACACGCCGCGCTTCACATCATTCACGCGCGTCCCGCTCGTCGGAAAGACCTGAAGCCACACCGGAGGAGAAAGACCATGAGCGACCCACGGCAGCTCGTCTTCAACGACTATGACACGATCCACGGTTCGCATCCGATCATCGACGGCCTGGCCATGGTCGATGCCGGGGTGATCACCGGCGAATCGGTCGAATCGGGCTATATCAATGCGGGCAGGGTGACCATCGGCGACGGGGCCCTCGCCCCGGTGGTGCTCAGCGCGGTCCGCGATGGCGACACGCTGGTGCTCTCGGTCATGTGCCGGGGCGACACCAGCTTCGACGACAATGATTGCGTGATGATCGCGTTGCGGCCGAACGGAGCGGCGGACGCAGGCCCGCAGCGCCGCATGGACATCTACCCGCTCTGGGGCGACTTCCCGGCGGGCGCGGTCACTCCGGCAACCCTGGGCACCGGCTTCGGCGCCGACAGGCCGAACCCGATGGATGCGGCGCAACACCTGCACGATCCGGAAGACTTCGCGACTGGCCACGTCCGGACCAACAAACCCGCGCACGTCGTCGATTACTGGCAGCGGGCCGGCACGTCGGGCGACTGGTCGCCGCTCACGCCGGACATGGTAGGCAACACAGCCAAGTTCGACATCAAGGCGCGCTCCTGGGAGCCGGTGATGGCCAGCCTGCCGGACGAACGCGCCTGGTCCATCGAGGTGCGCTTTCCGATCGGCACGGCCGGCGGGACGACGAACTGGATCGACCTTCAGGATGATTTCGGGATCTACGTCAACGTCATCCGGATGCACCGCAAGGTCGTCGACGGCATCGATCTGGGTTTCGATGCGACTCAATATGTCTTCCCGGTCACGCCGCCGGTCACGAGCGAGCTGTTCGTCGACCACAGCTTCGACGTCCCCGATTCCGCCTTCGGGCACGGGCTCAAGGGCGCGGCGGTCGCTACGGCCAGCGGCGTGCGCTTCAAGAGCGGCGCCTGGGGAATCGGGCGCCGGGCCCGCGGGGGCCCTGCCGGCTCCCCGCTGGGTACGACGATCAGCAAGACGGTGGACAACGACATTGTCGCGATGCTCGAGAATACCGGCGACGCCGCGAACGGGATCAGCGCCCAGGTCTACCTGGCCGATTTCGGCCTGCCGCCGCCGCTGTTCTGGGAGCAGCCGAGCGGCTGCCAGCAGCCGTCGCCATCGGTGAATCTCCTCGCCGGCACGCTTGCCCTGCCCAGCGAGGGGGAGACGATCAACGAATGGGACGCCGCCTCCGTCACGATCCCCGCCGGAGCGCACCGCTGCATGTGGATCCAGCTCGACGCCTCCAGCACGGTCGTGTTCTCGCAGGCGAGCGTGCGCCGCAACATGAACATCGTGGACCTGTCCTCCGTCACCCAGGAGATCACGGTCAGCGGCGATCAATATCCCGACCCGACGGACGGCAGCGGGAAGCACGAATTCCTGCTGCGCACCCGGTGCCGCAAGATCGTGGTCAAGGAGCTGGTCCGGGCCAGGGACCTCGACCCGCTCACGACGGAAATCCTCAAGGCCGGGCTGACCTTCCGCCCCGAAGGCAAGGAGGAGGAGGGCTTCGCGGGCCACAATTTCACCAAGCAGGCCGCGGGAACCGCCACAGGGCAGGATTGGCAGGATACGGTCCTCTACCTGTGGATCACCGAGGGCCATCGCCGCACCGACTTCTACATCAACGTCAGGGGCACGAGGGCGCGGCTCTATGACCCGACCCCTCAGGACTTCGGGTTCCTCGCTCGGCACGAGGGCGTGACGGACAATATGAACTGGGCCTTCGAAGCCAATGGCGCCGACATGACCCGGCACGATCTCGGGGCGATCAGCGTCAGGGTGCCGCACAAGGGGGAGACCCGCTTCAAGGTGACGCTCTCGGCGGGCCCGGGCGTGAAGCCCGGCGACCAGTCGAATTCGATCCCGGGGCCCGACGGGCGGTCGTTCGATTATGATGGAGGAGACGAGCCTCGGGTCGAACCCGACGAAGGTTGCCGCGGTTTGCTGTGGCGCCTGATCCGGATGATCCTGAAGCGCCTGTTCGGCTCGAACGGCTGAGCAGCGCGTGGCGGCCCCGCTCATCGTTCACCGCGCCCGCGTGGCCGGCTTCCCGGCCACGCGCGGCGACGTGGAGCGGTGGCTGTCGCGCGTTCCGGTCGAGAGCCTCGGGCTGGCGGCGGACGAGCTCTTCTACGTGCCGCTTCTGCAGCTGCGCCTGCCGCGGGGCTGTGGCGGCGCGCTGGTTCCCGATCTCGTCCTCGCCAGGCTCCGGACCTTGCTCGCCGAGGCCGGGCGGGGGCTGGGGGAAAGCTTCTCCCCAGGCCGCGCCTTCCGCTTCGCGAGCCGCAGCCGCTATTACGCCTGGCTCGTTCGGCCCTGGGTCGAAGGGGGACCGCCGGCGGCGCGAGAGGCCTTCAAGGCCGCCACCGGCCATGCCGCCCTCGAACCCTGGCAGCGCCGGACGGTGCTTCGCGAAGCGCCGGAGCTGGTCGCCACGATCGCCCGGCTGGCGGAGACCGGTCATGCCGCGCTCTGGCTCAAGCGGTTCGATGCCGCCGATCACGCGATCGCCCGGCACGCGCTCCGCGCGGGCTTCGGCCTGGCGCTGCCCGAGCCGCCCGCCCGGCGGCTGGCGCAACCGGTTCCGGCGCCGTCCAGGGCGTGGGATCCACCAGCGGATCCGCCCGCTATCCGATTTCGGGAGACGGTCGAGGCGCTGCAGGAGCGGGGCAACGACTGGCATTCGCTGCCGCCGCCGGCGCGGACGCTGCTTCTGGCTTGCGCTCTGATCGCACGCGCGCCCGCTCTTGCCGTCCGCGACGCGCCGGGCCTCGCCGCGCCAATCGTCGCCTTCGCGAGGCAGCCGGAAGCGACGGCGGCAGACCTGTCCGAGGCCGATCCGCCGGGCGCGCGGGAGCCGACAGCCGCAGCTCGGGGCCAAGCCTCCCGATCCGAGGTGGGTGCTCGAAAGGAAGCTGCGCCGCTCGTCCTCCAGCCGCCTCGCCGGCCCGGTGCGGTCCGCGGCCGGAATGGGGAAGCCAATGCCGCCGCGCCGGCGACCGAGGCTCGCCGGCGCGGCCTGCCCGACATCGGCCCGCCGCGCCCGATGGTCGCCGGGCGGGCGCCGGGGCCGCGTCCGTCGGCGCCCGCCGAGCCCTTCCTCGCCGCCGACGCCGCGTTCGACTCGGCCTTTGGAGGGTTGCTCTTCCTGATCAACGCGTTCGTCGCGCTCGGCCTCTATCCGGATTTTACCCGGCCGCTCGGACGACGGCTGGCGCCTTCGCCGCTCTGGCTGGCCGACCGCATCGGCCGCTATTGGTTCGGCGGCCGCTATCGCCGGGATCCGCTCGCCGCCTGGATCGCGGCCAACGCCACCGGGGGGCGCCTTCCGCGAGACTGGCGGGCGAAACAGGAATGGGTCGGCGGCTTCGCCGCCGCCCGGGCGGCGCGCCTGTTCCGCCGGGGAGCGCTGGCGACCCTCTGGCACCCGGCGGGATTTCCGCTGCTCGACGGCCCGGAACTGAGGCTCGGCCCGTCCCTGCGGCGGCTGGGGCGCCGGCCGCGGGCCGGGGTGGGGAGGCCGAACGCCCGCCTTCCGGCGCGTGGGCCGGATCGCTGGGCCGCCTGCCTCGCTCTCTATCTGGACGCGCGCCTGAAGCTCTCCGGCGCCGGTCTCTCCCTGCTCGAGCTGCCGGCGCGCATCGCTGTCCGGGATCTCGATCTCCACGCCGGCTTCAGGCTGGAAAGCCATCCGATCGCGCTGAGGATGGCGGGGCTGGACCGCAATCCCGGCTGGCAGCCGGCGGAGGGGCGCTCGATCGCCTTCGGTTTCGAATGACCGCGCGCTTCGCCTCGCTGCCGCCAACCGCGGCGAACCACTTCCGGCTGACGATGTTCGGCACCATCCTTGGTCTCGCGGAGCTTTCGCAGGACGGGGATCGTCCCGCCTGGCTTGGCGACTATCTCGCGGAAGCGGCGCAGCTGTGGGGCGCCGCCGCCCCGCCGGCCGCGCTCCAGTGGGCGGATGCCTGCGACGGCTGGGCGGCGGCCGCCCCGCATCTCCCGCTCGCCTTGCTCGGCGCGGGCAAGCCGGCGCTGCACGGCCGGCTTCTCGCCACCATCGCCCTGATCGAGGAGGATCCGCGATTCGCCGGGCTGGTCGAGCCCGAAGGCGGATTCGCAACCCTGGGCGGACTCACCGCCCTCTGGCGCGACTCGGCGCCCGGCCGCGGGGGCGCCGCGGTCCGCGACCTGCTGCTCGAGATGGTCGCCGCCGGACTGGTCACCGTCGCAGACCCGTCGGCCGCCCGGGTCGACTGGCAGCTCCGGCTCGCCAATCCGCTCCACGACCTCATGTCCGGCGCACTGCCGCGGCTCGAAGGCGCGTCGTTCGAGCCGGCGGCCCTGTTGCCGGATCCGGCCGGATGGATCGGCGACGACGATCCCGAGGCGCTCGGGGCGATGCTCGTTTCCAGCCGGGGCGCGCTGCTGCTCGTTCGGGGCCCGCGGAGCAACGGACGCAGGACCCTGGTGCGGGCGGCGGCGCGGAGCGCTGGGCTCAACGTCCTCACCGTCGCGCCGGCGCTGCTCTGCGATCCCGTCCAGTGGCGGACCGCCGGCGCGCTCGCGCATGCGGGCCATGCCCTGATCCTGGCCGAGCTGCAGCCGGCCCCAGGCGAAACCATCGAACTTCCCTCGCATCCGCTGTTCGACGGGCCGATCGGGATCGTCACGGGCGTCGTGGGCGGAGTCCGGGCGCCGCCTGGGACGCCCACCCTGGGTGTGCGAATGGCGATGCCCGACGCAGCGATGCGCGAGAAGCATTGGCGGGCGATCGGCGCCGGACCGTCGGCCGGCGCCCTCGCGTTGCTCTCGCTCACCTCCGGCAACATCCGCCGAGCCGCCGCCGGCGCCGCCGCCCGGGCGGCGTCCGCGGGCCGAACCGAGGTCGGGGAAGGTGACGTGACGGCGGCCCTTCGGGATCTGCGCGATGCCGGTCTCGACGCCCTGGCGACCCCGATCGACCGCGCCGCGCCGCCCGAGCCGCTCCAGCTCGAACCCCACGATCAGGCCGAATTCGACGCACTGGTGCTGCGCTGCCGCCACCGGGAGGCGCTGGGCGCGCCCGGCGGGGGCCGCGGGGTTCGGGCGCTGTTCGCCGGCCCGAGCGGCACCGGCAAGACGCTCGCCGCCCGTCATGTCGCCGCACTGCTCGGAAAGGATCTCTACCGGATCGATCTGTCGGCCACGGTCAGCAAGTTCATCGGGGAGACCGAGAAGAGCCTGGAGCGGGCCTTGTCGGCGGCCGAATCGCTCAACATCGTGCTGCTTCTCGACGAAGGCGACGCTCTGATGGCGCGCCGGACCGACGTTTCGAGCTCGAACGACCGCTACGCCAATCTGGAGACGAACTTCCTCCTCCAGCGCATCGAATCCTTCGACGGCATCCTGCTGGTGACGAGCAACGATTCCGACCGGATCGATCCGGCTTTCGCCCGGCGGATGGACGCGGCGCTGACTTTCCGCCCACCCGACGAGGTCCGCCGCCACGAGATCCTCCGCCAGCAGCTGGGGAGCCACCGGGTCTCGCCTGCTTTGCTTCAGGACGTCGCCTGCCGTTGCGCGCTGACCGGGGGCCAGCTTCACAACGTCGCGCTCCATGCCCGGCTTCTCGCCCTCGACGCCGGAGTGCCGGTCGGCGATTCCGAGCTGCGCCGGGCGGTGATCCGCGAATATCGCAAAACCGGCGACTATTGCCCGCTCAAGCTGCCGCTCGCGGCGGTCGGCTGAGCCGTGGCCGAGAGCGCCCGCCAGGCGAAAGCGGCCGAGCCCAAGCCCAGCCCCGCCGCGACGCGCACCGCCGATCCGGCGCGCCCGCCGCTCGCGCGCGCCGCCTTCGACAGGCGCCGGAGCGTGTTGCTGTCGCCGACCACGATCCAGGCTTCGCTGCGCGTTTCGCAGCCTCAGGACGCGGCCGAGCAGGAAGCCGACCGGATCGCCGATACGGTCATGGCGATGCCGGACTCGGCGCCGGTTGCGTCTCAGCGCAGCGCGCCGGCGATGCAGCGCACCCCGGGCGGCTCGGGCGGCCCGGCCGCCGCTCGGCCCGAAGTCGCCGCCGACGTCCGCTCCGCCTCGGGGGGCGGGCGGCCGCTGCCGTCGAAGGCGCGCGGCTTCCTGGAGCCGCGGTTCGGGGCGAGCTTCGCCGGGGTGCGGGTCCACACGGACGCCAAGGCGGGCAAGCTCGCCAACCAGCTGTCCGCCCGCGCCTTCACCCACGGCAAGGACGTCTTCTTCGGCCCCGGACAATTCGCCCCCGAGCGCAAGGACGGGATGCACCTGCTCGCGCACGAGCTCACGCACACCATCCAGCAGGGCAAGGCGATCCAGCGCAAGGCGATCCCCGCAAGCGCCCCGCAAGTCAGCGAGCGCACGCCGCTCCAGGCGAGCCGGCTCGGGCTGAGCGACGCGCTGAATTACTTCGCCGACGCGGCCAACGCCATTCCGGGCTACCGGATGTTCACCATCCTGCTCGGGGTCAACCCGATCAACATGGGCGCCGTCGAGGCGAGCGCGGCCAACATCCTGCGCGCGATCGTCGAGTTCCTGCCGGGCGGTTTCGTCATCACCCAGGTTCTCGACAATTACGGCATCTTCGACAAGGTCGGCGCCTGGATCGAAGGCCAGTTGAAGTCGCTCGGCATCAGCGGCGCCTCGATCAAGGCGGCGATCGACAAGTTCCTGGAGACGCTGAGCTGGAAGGACATCTTCAACCTCGGCGGCGTCTGGGATCGCGCGAAGGCGATCTTCACCGATCCGATCGGCAGGATCATCGCCTTCGCCAAGTCGCTGTTCGGCGAAATCCTCCGAACGGTCCAGCAAGCGGTGATGAAGCCGCTCGCGGCGCTGGCGGAGCGGGTCGGCGGCTACAACCTGCTCAAGGCGGTGATGGGCAAGGATCCGGTCACCGGCGAAGCCTTCCCCCGCACTCCGGAGACCGTGATCGGCGGCTTCATGGAGATGATCGGCCAGCAGGAGCTGTGGGGCAATATCCAGCGCGCCAACGCCATCCCTCGGGCCTGGGCCTGGTTCCAGACCGCCATATCCGGGCTGGTGTCGCTCGTCTCCTCGATCCCGGATCGCTTCCTGTCGGCCCTCAAGGGCCTCCAGATCATGGACTTCGTGGTGCTGCCGAGCGCGTTCGCGAAGCTCGCCAGCGTGTTCGGCACCTTCCTCGCCGATTTCGGCAGCTGGGCGATCGGCACAGTGCTCGACCTGGCGAAGATCATAATCGAGGTCGTGGCGCCGGGCGTGATGCCCTACATCGCCAAGGCCGGCGCCGCGTTCAGCACCATCGTCAAGAACCCGGTGCGCTTCGTCCAGACGCTGGTCGCCGCGGCGATGCAGGGCTTCAACCAGTTCAAGGGCAATTTCCTGGCCCACCTCAAGGCGTCGCTGATCGGCTGGATCACCGGGGCCCTGGGCGGCGCGGGCGTCTACATCCCGCAGGGTTTCTCGCTGAGCGAGATCCTGAAGTTCGTGCTGTCGGTGCTCGGGCTCACCTGGGCCAACGTCCGCGCCAAGCTCGTCGCGGCGACCAGCGAGAGCACGGTCAAGGCGTTCGAGACCGGGTTCGACCTCGTCCAGAAACTGGTCAAGGAGGGCCCGGCGTCGGTCTGGCAGCAGATCCTCGAATCGCTGACCAACCTCAAGGAGATGGTGATCAACCAAGCGATGGACTTCGTGAAGTCGAAGGTCGTCGAAGCCGCGGTCACCAAGCTCCTGTCGATGCTCAGCCCCGCCGGAGCGCTGATCCAGGCGATCATCGCGATCTGGAACACGATCATGTTCTTCAAGGAGCGGATCTCCCAGATCGCCCAGGTCGCGGCGAGCTTCATCGATTCGATCGCGACCATCGCCGCAGGCAATATCGGCCCGGCCGCAAACAAGGTCGAGCAGACGATGGCGGGGATGCTGACCCTGGTGATCAGCTTCCTCGCCCGCATCGCGGGCCTGGGCAAGGTCTCCGATGCGGTCCTCGACATCGTCAAGAAGATCCGGGCGCCGATCAACAAGGGGCTCGACAAGGCCGTCGCCTGGGTGATTGCCCAGGCGAAGAAGCTCGGCAAGCTGTTGGTCGACAAGGTCACCGGCAAGGCGAACCGCACTCCGGAGGATCTCAAGCGCGACATCGCCAGGGTCAAGGCCGAGCTGCCCGGCAAGATCGACGGGCTGCTGGCGGGCAACCCGTCCAAGATCAAGGTCCGCGCCAAGCTGATGATCTGGAAGCTCCAGTACAAGCTGACCGACCTCAAGCTCGTCGAGGCCGGTGTGAAGGGCAAGTTCGTCGCTTCGATCAATCCT
>DASVTN010000159.1:0-3606 GCA_036387555.1 Allosphingosinicella sp.
GACGCGCACGCTCAACAATTATGCCGAGAAATCCGGCATGCTCAAAAAAGAGAAGGTGACGCTCACCGGAGACGACATGCGCGAGGGGCTGACGGCGATCGTCTCGGTGAAGCTGCCGGATCCCAAATTCGGCTCGCAGACCAAGGACAAGCTCGTCTCCTCGGAAGTCCGCCAGCCGCTCGAGAGCCTGATCGCCGACAAGATGGCCGAGTGGCTGGAGGAGAATCCGGCCCATGCGCGCACGATCATCCAGAAGATCATCGACGCCGCCGCTGCGCGCGAGGCCGCGCGCAAGGCGCGAGAGCTCACCCGGCGCAAGGGCGTGATGGACATCGCCTCGCTCCCCGGCAAGCTCGCCGACTGCCAGGAGCGGGACCCCGCCAAGTGCGAATTGTTCCTGGTCGAGGGCGACAGCGCCGGCGGCTCGGCCAAGCAGGGCCGCAACCGCGAGGTCCAGGCGATCCTTCCCCTGAAGGGCAAGATCCTCAACGTCGAGCGCGCCCGCTTCGACCGGATGCTGAGCTCGAAGGAGGTGGGAACCCTCATTCAGGCGATGGGCACCGGAATCGGCCGCGACGATTTCAACATCGAAAAGCTTCGCTATCACAAGATCGTCATCATGACGGACGCCGACGTCGACGGCGCCCACATCCGGACGCTCCTGCTCACCTTCTTCTATCGCCAGATGCCTCAGATCATCGAGCGCGGGCACCTCTTCATCGCCCAGCCGCCGCTCTACAAGGTCGCCAAGGGCCGCTCCGAAGTCTATCTCAAGGACAATGCCAAGCTCGACGATTATCTCGTCGACGCGGGCATCGGCCTGATGCGGCTTGAGACGGCGGACGGGCCGCGCACCGGCGACGACCTTCGCGATCTGGCCGACCACGCCCGCCGGGTGCGGAGCCTGATGGCCTATGTCCCCCGCCGCTACGATCCCGGACTGATCGAGGCCCTGGCCCTGAACGGCGCCCTCGACCCGGCCTTGCCGCCCGCCGCACGCTCGAACGCCATCGCCCGCGCCGCCGCTTTCCTGCAGGCGAGCGACGAGGGCTCGGCCTGGACGGGCGAGATCGGCGCCGACGGCGACTATGTCCTTCGCCGCCTGTGGCGCGGAGTGACCGATCACCATGTCGTCGACCACAAGTTCGTCGCCTCGGCCGAGGCGCGCAAGCTGCACGGCCTCACCGCCGAGCAGGCCGCGACCTATTCGAGCGCGTCGCGGCTGGTGTCGATGAAATCGGCCGCGGCCGCCGCCGCCGACGAGGAAGAAGCCAATCCCGACAGCGACGATCCCCACGTCAAGGTGGAGGGCGTCCCCGATTCCGGCCGAGCGCCCGACGCCCGCGGGATCCTCGTCCGCCGCCCCACCGAGCTCCTCGACGCCATCCTCGCCGCCGGCCGCAAGGGCCTCGCCATCCAGCGCTACAAGGGCCTCGGCGAAATGAACGCCGACCAGCTCTGGGAAACCACCCTCGACCCGGACAACCGCTCCCTCCTGCGCGTGGAAGTGGCCCAGGCCGACGTAGCCGACGAGATCTTCACCCGCCTCATGGGCGACGTCGTCGAACCCCGCCGCGAATTCATCCAGGAAAACGCGCTGAACGTCGCCAACCTCGACGTCTGACCGTCATTCCGGCGAAGGCCGGAATCCACGAACACGGTCGGTGGAGAACCCGATACCAACGTGTTCATGGATCCCGCCCTCCATCGGGATGACGTTTCCCGACGGGCTGCCATGATCTCACACGAAAACGGGGCGCCTCCGTCAGGAGACGCCCCGCTTCAACCTCGAGTCGCTAGAGCATCGTGCGTAAATCCGCACCGCCTCGTCATGCCGGACTTGATCCGGCATCCACCTTACCTTGCCGCGACGGCCAGGAAGAAGGTGGATCCCGGGTCAAGCCCGGGATGACGATGCAAATTCAACGCCCGGCGCTCTAAGGCTTAGCGGCAGCGGCGCTTGCTGCGGGCCACTTCGCGGCCGGCCAGAGCGCCCGCGGCGGCGCCGAGGACGGTGCCCGTGGTGCGGTTGCGGCCGCCGTCGATCGCCCGGCCGACGAGAGCGCCGGCGGCGCCGCCGACGATGATCCCGACGGTGCCGTTGGCGCGGCGGCAGCGGACCCTGCCCTGCGAATCGCGCCAGGTCTTGCCGTGATAATAGCCGTTGTGGTTGGCCATGGCCGGAGAGGCCGGGATGATCGGCATCGCCATCGTGGCGGCCATGAAGGCGAGGGTGACTTTACGCATGACTTGGGTTCCTTTCCCCGTGAAAACTCTGCTCGTTGAACGGGCGAGCCTGCAGCCAGTTTCATTAACCTGAGACAACGATCCCGGAAGGCCGCCATTTCCGCTCGATTGGCCGCGTGGATAGAACCGTCCGGCGTGCCGCGGCGTTAGGCCGCAGAGGAGAGAGCGAATGAGCGAGGAGGAATGGCGGCTGCCGGCGCCGCGCGAGGACCCTGAAGCCCGCAAGGCCCGGCTGGTCCGCGACGGCGAGGGCGGAGCAAGGCTGGTCCCCGGCGGCGACATCGTCGAAGGCGAGACGGAGGAGAACGAGGGCAAGGACGCCCCCTCCTGCCCCTTCTCCTGACCTGCCGCTTCAGGGACGGTCCGGCCCCGCCCGGAGGAACCGCGCCCGATGCGACGGCGTCAGGCCGCGCCGTCCCGCCCCACCCGGTCATCCCGGCGAAAGCCGGGACCCCGGGACGAGAAGTCTCGGCGGGTCTCCCCGAGGTGCCGGCTTCCGCCGGGATGACGGGCTTGGGTCGAAACCCTTTCGTGAAACCCCGCGCCCCGGGGCGCCGATTCCAAGGGAAGGCACGAAGGTACAAGAGAAAGGGGATCCCTCCGTCCGTCACTCCGGCGAAGGCGGGACCTTTGCATAAGCCTTGCGAAGGGCATGGAGGCAAAGCCCCTCCCCTTCAGGGGAGGGGTCGGGGTGGGGAATGTGGTCGAGAATGTTCGCTGACGCCGGCGAGGCGAGCAGACAACCCCCACCCCAATTCCTCCCCTGAAGGGGAGGGGCTAACACCCGCCGACTGATGCAAAGCCGCGATGACGGTAAGTGCGCGGCCGGCGGCCCTTGGTCTACAGCACGTATTTGCTGAGGTCCGTGTCGCGGGCGATGTCGGCGAGCTGGGCATCGACATAGGCGGCGTCGACGACCACCCGGTCGCCGCGCCGCTCCTCGGCCTCGAAGCTGACGTCCTCCAGCAATTTCTCGAGCACCGTCGAAAGCCGCCGGGCGCCGATATTCTCGACCTGCCCGTTCACCTCGGCGGCGATCCGGGCGATGGCTCGGATGCCGTCGTCGGTGAACTCGACCTCGACTCCCTCGGTGGCGATCAGAGCGATATATTGCTCGGTCAGGCTGGCGCGGGTGTCGGACAGGATCCGGACGAAATCCTCCTCCGTCAGCGCCTTCAGCTCGACCCGGATCGGAAGCCGGCCCTGAAGCTCGGGAAGCAGGTCGGAAGGCTTGGCGACGTGGAAGGCGCCGGAAGCGATGAAGAGGATGTGATCGGTCTTCATCGGCCCGTATTTGGTCGCCACCGTCGTCCCCTCGATCAGCGGCAGCAGGTCGCGCTGGACGCCCTCGCGGGAGAC
>DASVTN010000160.1:0-7868 GCA_036387555.1 Allosphingosinicella sp.
CTATGCCCTCGACCTCGGAGAGATGGGGTACGAGCCGGGCGAGAAGGTGGAGGGATTCGGCACCTTCAACCTTATCGGCGGCAAGCTCCCGGACTGGCAGGCTCAGCTGATCGCGATCTCGGCGCGGGGATCTCGAATGCGCGACCCGGTCGAGCATATCGTGATCAGCTGGAGCGACGGCGAAGAACCTTCGAGGGCCCAGGCCGAAGAGGCGGCCGCCACCTTTCTGGAAGTTTCCGGCTATGGCCGCTGCCCTGCGTTGTGGGCTCTCCACACGAACACCCGCCACGCTCACGTCCATATAATGGTCGTCCGGATCGATCCGGCGACCGGCACAGCGCAAGGGGACGGGTGGGACCTTGACCGACTCCACCAGGCGCTCGCGCTGATCGAGGAGAGTCAGGGCTGGGCGCCTGAACGCAACGCGATCTACGAAGCTCGGGGAGGAGCGGTCTACGAGCGGCGGACCGGCTGCCTTGTCCGCGACGCCGGCGGGGAACAGGTCGCCCACCGCAAGCACGGCCGCCTCCTCCCGCCCGAGATCGCGGAGGTTGCGAATCAGCTTGGCGCGTCAATCAAAGCCGCCGATAGCTGGGAAGACCTGCATTCGAGAGTGGGCGAGCTGGACGCTACCTATGATCGAAAAGGAAGCGGCGCCGTCATTCGGCGCGGAGACGCCGAGTGCAAGGCATCCGAGCTCGGCCGCGACTGTGGGCGACGCGCGATCGAGAAGCGCCTGGGACCCTTTCAGGCGCGTGCTTCATCACTTGGATATCTTGCATATCAGGAAGCTTGCCGCTCGGCCCTCAAGGTGGCGCGGCTTGCCCGCGACGCGGAGAAGGCCAGGCTGAGCGCGTGGTTCGAGGCCACGCTTGTTCAAATCGGGTCCGATAACCCGGCCCTCACCGCTGCAATCGGGGCCGAATACCAAGCCGCGCTTGCCAGCCTCGCCTCCGCCTTCGCTCTGGCGATCGATGGATTTGCAAAGGCGCGGCTGAGCGAGCGGGCATGGCAAGCCGCCGGCAATCCGTCGGCCGCGCCAACGTTCGTACCGCCTTCGATGCTCTTCCCGGCGGGGGGCGGCTTTCGGGAATCTCAAGCGACAATGCCCCGAGGCTTCACCAGGAAGCGTCGCGGCCACCGGACATCTTACATCGCCGCCGACGGCTCCTGCGCGTTCGAAGACGCAAGGCTGTTCATCCTGATCTATCGTATCGACAACGAGTCCGTCGACGCCGCGCTCCGGCTCGCAGCGAGCCGCTGGGGATCCGTGATGGTCTTCGGGTCGAAGCAGTTCCGCGACCATTGCCTGGCGCGGGCTTCTGCTCTCGGAATAGATGCGATGGACGATCGAGGCAGGCGTGCCCGCAAGCGCCCGGCATCCGCTGCAAAATCAGCCCCATCCATCGAAGATGACCCGACGCGACCGGCGGCGGCTCCGCCTGCGTCCGGGGCGCCCCACGATGACGATGACCTCAGCTTCCAGCAGCGGTGGCTTCGCGACCGCGGAGGCCGCACGCATTAGTCCCGGGCGGCATCGCTGGCTGGCAGCTGGTGTAGCAGGTAGAGCGTCTTTGCACGTCGATCTGTGTAAGGCTGGCTTCCCTCAAAATGAGCTCGGCAGGACGAAATCCTTCGGTTCGATTCGGAAAAGCCGCCTCCCGGAGAGGCTTGATAGACGCCTCACACGCATGCACTACTGTCCCCAATGCTACAGACCGGGGCTCTGCGGCAGGAGGAGATGGAGATATGCGGGGTGTCGTGGTTGTTGTGGTTCTCGGCTTGGCTGCGGCGGCGGCCGCGGCGCCTCCGGCGAGGACGGCTGCGAAAGCACCTTCAAAAGCCCCTAGCGCACCCGCGAAGTTGTATGACTTCAAGGGCGTCCCGCTCGAGATAACGTTAGACGACTTCCGCCGCATGCCGCACCCCGATGGCACTGAAAACAGCCGGGTTCTCTGCTCGGGCGAGAAGGTCGCGATCACGTCGACCTACTCCTCCGAGCCGACGGACGTCATGCTCTTCGATGATGTCGAAAAATCTCTTGGCGTCAAAAGATGCATTTGGGTCTCCACCGTCGCGGAGAGCTACCGGCGCGCGGGGGACACACGGTCGCTGAGTCTCGCGGCCTCCGGGTACGGCACCATTGAATACAGCTTCAGCTTCGTGCCCGATCCTCAGGACGGCGTGCTCCGTCTCTACCAATTTTACGGTATGGCCAATCGCAACGCCGCGTCGGACGTCATCGAGGCGCTCACCACAAAATGGGGCTCGCCGAAGATCGTCAACGACAAGGTGCAAAACCGGATGGGTGCGAGCTTCGATCAGGTGACCGCCCTGTGGACCAACCCCGCCGCTTCGATCACGGTCCAGGACCGCTGGACCAAGATCGACAATATGGCGATCCTCGTTACGAGCAACCGCCTCTCCGAAGTGATCAAACGGGCCAAGGACGCCAAGAAAGCCGCCACGCAGAATCCGATCTGAGGCGGCGCCGACGGGGTTCGCGGCGCAGCGGTCGCGACCGAGGGTCTAATCTTGCTTTGGACTGCTGAAGAAATGGACGCTGAGCAAGTCGGCTGTCCCGTATCGCAGAGCGCAGAAGCTCGCTTCGACATGAGTAATGATACCGGCTGGAATCAGCCGGGACAGCCCCCAGAATGCATCGCTCGGCAGGTACACCATAAGCGAGCGCTGCCTTTTTCCGAGCTGGAGGGGGAGAAGTACGGGCTTGTCGGACGTGGGCGTCGGCCCCTTCCGCTCGAAGGATCTGCCGCAGATGAATGCCATCTCCAGCGACTCTCCAAGGAAGCGCTGATGACGCGCATCAATGGATTCGATCACCCCGACGGCGTTGAGGATTGCCTCGTCTATGATACGCGTCCCTGCATCTCCCTCCGCCGCAACGAAATAGCTTTGTGCAACCGTCCCGATCCGGGCGGTCAACGATTCAGGAACCGGCCTTGATGCGGACCTCCTCGCCATCATGGCGCCCTAACACCCGATGCGAGCGCCCTGAAGCCCGATAGTAAAGACGGTCCAGAGGGGCCCCCTTCGCTAAGGCGCTTGACTCTGACATGGTGTCAAACACCATGTGAGGGTCCACGAAGCCGAATCGGCTGCGAGTTTGATGCGAAGGAGCAGCGCAGTGGACGCTCATCATCACCACGCCGGACATTGCCACCACGATCATGCCGAGGCCGCCCCGTCGGCCAAGGCGAAGGATCCCGTCTGTGGAATGACTGTCGATCCGGAGGCGACCCCGCATCACCATGAGGTCGGCGGCACGACCTACCATTTCTGCAGCGCGGGCTGCGGCGGCAAATTCGCCGCTGACCCGAATCGCTACCTGCATGCGAAGGCTGAAGCGGCCGCACCCGCCGATGTGCCTGAGGGCGCGATCTGGACCTGCCCGATGCATCCGGAGATCCGTCAGGTGGGTCCCGGCAGCTGCCCGATCTGCGGCATGGCGCTGGAGCCGGAGATGCCGACGCTCGACGAGGGGCCGAACCCCGAGTTGGTCGATATGAGCCGCCGCTTCTGGGTGAGCGCGGCCTTGTCGGTGCCGCTGTTCGTCCTCGCGATGGGCGCGGAGCTGCTCGGCTGGCACTGGCTGCCGATGCGTACCTCGGTGTGGGTCCAGCTCGCCCTGGCGACTCCGGTGGTGCTGTGGGGCGGCTGGCCGTTCTTCGAGCGGGGTTGGGCTTCGCTGAAGAGCCGCAACCACAACATGTTCACGCTGATCAGCCTTGGGGTTGGCGTCGCCTATTCCTACAGCTTGGTCGCGACCTTGGCGCCGAACCTGTTCCCGCCATCCTTCCATACGATGGGGGGAATGGTGCCGGTCTATTTCGAGGCGGCGGCGGTCATCACGACCCTGGTGCTGCTCGGCCAGGTGCTGGAGCTGCGCGCGCGGTCGGCGACCGGCAAGGCGATCCGCGCCCTACTTGGGCTCGCGCCGAAGACCGCCCGTGTCGTCCGGCAGGACGGCCGCGAAGAAGATATCGACCTCGGCCACGTCCATGTGGGCGATCTGCTGCGCGTGCGGCCCGGGGAGAAGGTGCCGGTCGACGGCGTCGTCATCGAAGGCCGTTCGTCGGTCGACGAATCCATGATCAGCGGCGAGCCGGTCCCCGTCGAGAAGGTGACGGGCGAGAAGGTCACGGGCGCGACCGTGAACGGCACCGGCGGTCTGCTGATGCGCGCCGAGCGCGTCGGCCAGGACACGATGCTCTCGCAGATCGTGCGGATGGTCGCCGAGGCGCAGCGTTCCAGAGCGCCGATCCAGAAGCTCGCCGACCAGGTGTCCGCCTGGTTCGTGCCGGCCGTCGTGATGATCGCCATCCTATCGTTCGGTGTCTGGCCGATTTTCGGTCCCGAGCCGGCTCTGAGCTATGCCCTCGTCAATGCGGTGGCCGTGCTGATCATCGCCTGTCCTTGTGCCCTTGGCCTCGCCACCCCGATGTCGATCATGGTCGGAACCGGCCGCGGCGCCAGCGCCGGGGTCCTGGTCAAGAATGCCGAGGCGCTCGAGCTCATGGAGCGGATCGATACTCTGGTGGTCGACAAGACCGGGACGCTGACGCTCGGCAAGCCGAAGCTGACGGGAGTCGTCCCGGCCGAAGGCGCCGACGAGGCGGAGGTGCTTCGCCTGGCGGCCGCTCTGGAGCGCGCCAGCGAGCATCCGCTTGCAGCGGCGATCGTCGAGGGCGCCGAGGAGCGCGGACTTGCCTTGGCCGCGGCGACGGACTTCGAGTCGCACACGGGCAAGGGTGTCAGCGGCACCGTCGAGGGCCGGAGCGTAGCTCTAGGCAACAAGGTCCTGCTCGCCGATCTCGGCGTCGATCCGTCGCCCGTCATGGCCCGTGCAGACGAGCTACGTTCCGAAGGCCAGGGTGTCATGTTCGTGGCGGTCGACGGCAAGCTGGCCGGCCTCATTGCCGTGGCGGATCCGGTCAAGGAGAGCGCGGCCGCCGCCATCGCCGAGCTTCGCCGCGACGGAGTCCGGGTCGTGATGCTGACCGGCGACAATCAGCGCACCGCGGATGCGGTGGCTCGCCAGGTGGGCGGGATCGACGAGGTCATCGCCGACGTGCTGCCGGACCAGAAGCAGGCCGTAGTCGAGCGCCTGAGGGCCGCTGGCCGCCGTGTCGCCATGGCTGGCGATGGGATCAACGATGCTCCCGCTCTCGCCGCGGCGGATGTCGGCATCGCGATGGGGACTGGGACGGACGTCGCCATGGAGAGCGCGGCAGTGACCTTGGTGAAGGGCGATCTCGGCGGCATCGTCCGTGCTCGTCGCCTCAGCCGGGCGGTGATGAGCAACATTCGCCAGAACCTGTTCTTCTCGTTCGTCTTCAACGGGGCGGGCGTGCCGATCGCGGCGGGCGTCTTCTACCCGGTCTTCGGGCTGCTACTGAGCCCGATGATCGCCGGCGCGGCCATGGGCCTCAGCTCGGTGGCGGTGATCGGCAATTCGCTTCGGCTACGCACCGTGCGGCTTTAGGAGGGCGAGATGAAAATCGGGCAAGCCTCCACGACCTCCGGCGTCAGCGAGCGGATGATCCGCCACTACGAGAAGATCGGGCTGATGCCGAAAGCAGCGCGGCGCGACTCGGGCTACCGGGATTATGACGAGCGCGACGTCAACACGCTGCTCTTCATCCGGCGGGCCCGGGACCTGGGCTTCCCAATCGAGGAGATCGGCAAGCTTCTCGCCCTTTGGCAGGATCGCGGTCGCGCCAGTGCTGACGTGAAGGCCCTGGCCCTGACGCGGGCCGCGGAACTGAAGCGCAAGGCCAAGGAGCTGGACGCAATGCGCCGCTCGCTCGAGCATCTGGCGGCCAACTGCCACGGCGACGACCGGCCTGACTGCCCGATTTTGGGCGGTTTAGAGGGGAAGGCGTCATGAACATCCGATTCCGGACCATTGTAACCGGCGGCCCGGCGGCCTATTTGCGGCCCGTGTCCCTGACGCGTCTCATTCGGTTCCTGACCATCCTGGCGCTGGCTTTGTCGCCGCTCGCCCCGTTCGTCGCGGCGCCCGCGTCAGCGGCGGCTCATCACGCGGCGATGGCGGCCGATGGTCACAAGATGGCCGGTCACGAGATGCCTGGCCAAGCCAAGGCTGGCGCTGCCTCGATGGACCTTTGCGGGGACATGGGCGACCAGCCGATGGATCAGCCCTGCGGGTCCGGCGATAGCGACTGCGTCAAGGCCTGTGCCGCCGTTCCAGCAATCGCGGCCCTGGGCGGTGAACTGGAGCCGCAAATCCTGAGCCATGGCCCGCAACGGGTGCCGACCCTGGTGTCCGTGCCCCACGGCCTCGTGCCCGAGGCGGCGACTCCCCCTCCCCGAGGCCTCCTGAAGATCTGAGACCTTCTCGATTTCCAGGAGTGACACCATGAAGAAGACGTTTGCCGCGCTCGCGCTTGCGATCGCTCTCCCCGCAATTGCCCATGCTCAGGCAGCTCCCGCTCCCGCGCCTTCGCAGGAGAAGATGGAGTGCTGCTGCGAGAAGATGGGCATGAAAATGGACTGCTGCGACAAGCACGGCAAAGCCGGTGCGGCTCAGGACGAGCATGCCGGCCACGACATGAGCCAGCATCAGCAGCACCAGAAGCCCCAGCAGTAATTGAAGTCGCGAGGCGGCGGCAGCCGCCGCTTCGTGCTCGGCTGACGGCCTGCGCGCGCCTTTCGAGGGCGCTCGCCAGCGAGGATTATCATGGATCAGTTTTCAGTAGATCGCCGGACGTTGCTCCGCGCCGGAGCGCTCGGCACCTTCGGCCTCGGCATGCAGGGCCTGTTCCCCGCCTGGGCGCAGACCGGGACGAGCGGCCTCGCGCCGACGCTGCCGACACTGTCGGGCGAGGACATCGCGCTCGAGATCGGCAAGAGGCCTTTCAAGGTGCGGGGCCGCAGGGTCCATGCGGTGACCATCAACGGCACCGTGCCGGGTCCGCTGCTGCGGCTGCGCGAGGGGCAGAACGTCCGGATTACGGTGAACAACCGGCTGGACGAGGACACATCAATCCACTGGCACGGCTTCATCCTGCCGTTCCAGATGGACGGAGTGCCGGGCGTCAGCTTCCCCGGGATCAAGGCGAAGTCGACCTTCGTCTACGAGTTCCCGATCAAGCAGTCCGGCACCTACTGGTATCACAGCCATTCGGGGCTCCAGGAGCAGCTTGGCCATTACGGGCCGATAGTGATCGATCCGGCCGGCGCGGATGCGGTGGCTTACGACCGCGAGCATGTGATCGTCCTCTCCGACTGGACCTTCCGGCACCCGCACGAGCTGATCACCAAGCTCAAGAAGGAAGGGGGCTATTTCAACCGGCAGAAGATGACCCTGCTCGGGCGCCTGAGCGGCGATCCCGAGCAGCAGATGCCGGCCGCCGACCGCAAGATGTTCGCGAAGATGCGGATGGATCCGGCCGACATCCTCGACGTGACCGCCGCGGCCTACACCTACCTGGTCAACGGCCATGGGCCTGCCGACAACTGGGCCGGCCTGTTCCAGCCCGGCGAGCGGGTGCGCCTTCGGATCATCAATGCCGCGGCGATGACGATCTTCAATATCCGGATTCCGGGTTTAGACATGAAGGTGGTCGCCACTGACGGCCAGAACGTGGTGCCGGTCGACGTCCACGAGCTTCAGATCGGCAATGCCGAGACCTATGACGTGATCGTCGAGCCTCGGGACCAGGCCTACACGTTCGTCGCCGAGGCGATAGACCGCTCAGGCATGGGCCTGGCGACGCTGGCACCGCGTATCGGCATGAGCGCGGCGATCCCCCCGCTCCGGCAGAGGCCAGTCCTGACCATGAAGGACATGGGCATGGGCGGGATGAACCACGGTTCCATGGGGC
>DASVTN010000161.1:0-11378 GCA_036387555.1 Allosphingosinicella sp.
GCGCCCCGGCTGTCGACCGGCCCCGGCGCGAGCAGGGGCGGATACCAATGCGGAGAGGTGCCGGAGTGGTCGATCGGGGCGGTCTCGAAAACCGTTGAGCCCGTAAGGGTTCCGAGGGTTCGAATCCCTCCCTCTCCGCCATTTACCACGCCGAGGCCGAACCGGGCCGGCCTCACAGGCTTCGCCGCTAGAGCGTATCGACGTTCAACTTCGATGTTTTCAAATCCTCCCCTGCATTTGCAGGGGAGGGGGACCATGCGAAGCCTGGTGGAGGGGCCTTCCCGACCTTCGAAGAACCCCTCCACCAGGCTTCGCCTGGTCCCCCTCCCCCGGAAATCCGGGGGAGGACTTAGGAGCGGACCAGCGCCGGGCGAATGTCGGGACAGCTCAGATCGAGGCGCCGGCGGCGCTTGAGAGGCCGAGGCCGTCTTCGTCGCCCTGCAGCGCCTGCTGGTAGCGGTCGGCCAGCGCCCCGCTATCGTCGGGGATCTCGATCTCGCCTTCCTCGTAGCCGTTCCAATAATGGAGGCGCCGCGCCTTCACCTTGATGAGCGTCAGGTCCGGCGTGTCGATCCCGTCCTCGAACCAGCGGTCGAGATCCTTCGTCCAATGCTCGGCGAAGCGAGCCTTGTCGACGATAAGCTCCGCCCGGCCCTCGACGGTGAGGAAGAAGGGCCGCATGCCGAGCAGACCGGATTTCGCCTGGTAGGCGAGCCCGACGTTGGCATCGCGGCGGATGTCGGCGACGGTTCGGGTCTCGTCGCAGGTGAAGAAATAGGAATCGCCGTCGAAATCGACCTGCCGGTTGTTGCTCATGGGCCGGCCGGCGAGCGCTCCGCCCTCGGTGCGCGTCGAAAGGACCGCGAAGTCGATATCCTTCATCTTCTCGGCGAGGTCGGCGATGCTTTTGTCGGCCATGTCGGGGCTCCCGGTCGTTGACATGCGGCCCCAACTCTCGCCCGGCGGAAAAGTTTTAGGGGTGGTACAAAGCAGGTAGCAACCCATCGCGAAGCCGCGGGTTGGCCATTTCGAACGAGAGGCAAGGATGCGGCCACGCCTTAAACCCATCGATCGTCAGACGATCGTCATCACCGGCGCGACGAGCGGCAACGGCCTCGCCGCCGCCCGCCAGGCCGCCCGCCGCGGGGCCGCGGTCGTGCTCGCCGCCCGCAACCGCGAAGCTCTCGAAACCGTGGCGCGGGATCTGCAACGGGCTGGAGGGCGAGTGGCCGTCTGCGCCGCGGACGTCGCCGTCGAGGCCGATGTCGAACGGATCGCCGAAACGGCGATCTCCGCCTTCGGCGGTTTCGATTCCTGGGTCAACGACGCCGCCGCGGCCACTTACGGGGCGATGGAAAAGGTGCCGATGGAAGATCATCGGCGGATTTTCGACGTCAATTATCACGGCCTGCTGATGGGTTCGCTGGTCGCCGCCCGCCATCTCCGCTCCCGCGGCGGCGGCGCGATCGTCAACCTCGGCTCGGTGCTTTCGGACCGCGCGATGATCTATCAGGGGCCCTATTCGGCCACCAAGGCGGCGGTTCAGGCGGCGACGGACGCCCTCCGGATGGAGCTGGAGCGCGACGGCGCGGGAATATCGGTGACGCTGATCAAGCCCGGCTCGATAAACACGCCCTATCCCGAGCATGCCCGCAACTACATGGGAGCGCCGCCGAGGCTTCCGCCCATGCTCTACGATCCGGAGCTCGTGGCCGAAGCGATCGTCTTCGCCTGCGCTGTTCCGCGCCGGCAGATCTATATCGGCGGCAGCGGCTACCTCATCTCCCTCGCCGGCCGGCTGGCGCCCCGGGCCACCGATCTGGCCATGGAAGCCTTCGGAGTGGGCGCCCAGCAGAAGCCGGGCGACGCGGGCGACCCCGGCAAACGCGACAATCTGTACCAAGCGAAAGCCGACGGCGAGAGCCACGGAGCGCAGGACGTGTTCGTTCGCCGGACCAGCCTGTTCCTCCAGGCCCAGACCCAGCCGCTGCTGCTGCCCCTGGTCGCGGCCGCGGCCGGCGCCGAGATGGCCGGCGGACTTGCGCGCAGCCTGCTGCAGCGCCCGCGCCGCCGTCGGCGCGGAGCGGCAAGCGCCGATCCGCCGCGTCGCCACATGATCGAGGAGAAGACAGCCATGGAACGCAGGGAAGGAACGAGCGAAGCCGAAGAGGACGCCCGAGCCCCGGCCGGGCCGGAGCCGGCGCAGGAAGAAATGGAGCAGGCGCAAAAGGACGCTGCGGAAGAGCGGGAGAGCGAGCGTGGCTATCAATGACATGAGCGGAGAGGATTCGGATCCCACCCGCGGCACCGGGGCCGACAAGGTCACCCAGGTCAGCCCGCCCGGGCTGGAGGCGCCTCCCCATGCCCTCGACAACGAGTCCGCGGGCTCGGGAATGCCGGATCCCGCGCGCGGAGGGTGCCTGAAGTTCGGCTGGGGCTGCCTGCCGGTGCTGCTCGGCCTGATGCTGATCCCGGCGGGGCTGTTCTTCTAGGCCGTATCGGTCTTCCGCGCTGTCGCGCTAAATCCTCCCTCGGATTTTCCGGGGGAGGGGGACCGCGCGAAGCGCGGTGGAGGGGTTCTTCGGACTCGGAAAGGCCCCTCCACCAGGCTTCGCCTGGTCCCCCTCCCCTGCAAATGCAGGGGAGGATCAAGGACACCCTCGGACTAGCTGCGTCCCGCCGCTTTCACACGCCTGTCATGAAACTGGCGCACTCCGCCTTATCGTAACGGCGAAGGGCGAGAGAATGGCGGCGATGGCGCGGTGGAAGCAAGCGGCCCGGCGAGGCTCGGCGGCTCCGCGCCGATTGCCCCCCGCCTGTCCCGTCCCGTCGGGGCGGACAAGCGCCCGTGGCTAGCACCCGCCTCCTGCTCGCCGAGGACAATCCCGCAATGGCGGAGCTGCTCCGCTGGACGTTCGAGAAAGAGGGGTTCGACGTCGTCCACACGCCCAGCGGCGAGGAAGCCCTGCTGCTTTCGGTTGAAGCCTCGCCCGATCTCGTCGTGCTGGACTGGATGCTCGAGGAATTGTCGGGGATCGAAGTGTGCCGCCGCCTTCGGCGATCGCCCGAATCGGCGAACCTGCCGATCATCATGCTCACGGCGCGCGGAGAGGAAGCGGATCGGGTGCGCGGGCTCGAGACCGGCGCCGACGATTATGTGACCAAGCCTTTCAGTCCGCCGGAGCTGGTCGCCCGAATCCGCGCCGTGCTTCGGCGGGTCCGCCCGGCGCTCGTCGGAATGGTGCTCAGCTTCGAGGATCTGGAGCTCGACATGGCGAGCCACAAGGTCAGGCGAGGGGGCGAAACGGTGCCGCTCGGTCCGACCGAGTTCAAGCTCCTGCGCCACCTGCTGGAGCATCCGGGCCACGTCTTTTCCCGCGAGCGCCTGCTGGACGCCGTCTGGGGGCGGGACAGCGAGATCGAAACCCGGACCGTCGACGTCTACGTCCGCCGGCTCCGGCGGGCGATCAACGTGGTCGGCCGCCCCGATCTGATCCGGACGGTGAGATCCGCCGGCTACGCCCTCGACCATGACGGCTGAGCCGCATCCGCCGGCGGCAGCGGTGCGGATCGCCGGTTTCGCCGCCGTCGCCGCCGGAGCCTGCGCCTGGCTTTGGGCATCTCCCGGAGCGGAGCCTCCAACGCCGTCGTCGCCGGTGACCGCGGCCGCCGACGCTCCACCGCAAGCTCCACCGCCGCCGCTGCCCGCGGCCGCCCCGGCCCCAATGGAGGGTTCGGCGCTCGGCCTTATCCTGTACGGCGTCAGCGGCGGACCTGAGGACCCAGCCGCCATCATCGGCCAGGAGAGCGGCGGCCAGCGCCTCGTCCCCGTGGGCAGGGATTTCCGGCCGGGCGTGAGATTGACGGAGGTTGGGCCGGACTATGCGATCCTCCTCGCCGGCGACCGGACCGCCCGGCTGGAGCTGAGGCGTTTCGGCGGAGCTTTGCCCGCGGGCACGCTGCTGGCGGGCGGGCCGGCCGGCGAGCAGCGGATCGAGTCGGCGGTCCTTCGGAACATCCTGAAGCCGGTGGTCTCCAACGGCCGAATCGGCGGCTACGCGCTCAGGGGCGGCGAAACCTTGCCGCGGCTTCGGCAGGCGGGGCTGCGGCCGGGAGACGTCATCGTCAGCGTCAACGGAAGCCAGTTCGACGAGGAGCGGATGGGGGAGCTTGCCTGGGAGATGCGCAATGCATCGAAGACGGAATTCGTCTTTGTGAGGGCCGGCAAGAGGATGCGGGCGAGCGTCTGAAGTAATCCACAGAATGTGACACTAATATTTCAAATTATTTACAGAAATAATACGTACTTGTTCCAGAAATACCCTGCCCCTTGTCGGTCCTGTCACACGACTATCACAGAATCGCCCTAGATCCCGTCGCGGGGACAGACTCGCACCATAAGCGGGCCGACTTTACACCGACAAGGGGACTTCGCGATGCTTCGCTTCCGCTCGATTTTGCTGCTTTCGACTCTGATCCCGCTCGCGGCCTGCGGGCCCGGAGACGTCGCTTCGCCCGGCGAGGGCACGATCGTCGTGCCGGTGCCGGGAACGCCCGCGCCTCCGCCTCCGCCGCCACCCGCCGGCAACGGCACTCCGGCCGCCGCCTGCCCGCAGGGCACGGTCGACCGCGGGATCATCGCCGCGGCGTGGCGCAATTGCGAGATGTCCGGCCGGATCAGCGACGATTATACGGTCCAGAAGCTGCCCGGGGTGATCTATTCTCTGGCGGGGCCGGTCAACGTGGGAACCGACGTCGGCGGCGACGGCACGCTGGCGGGCGGCGACGCCGTGACCCTGACCATCCAGGCCGGAGTCACCATCTTCGGCTCGTCCGGCAACGACTATCTGGTGATCAACCGCGGCTCCCGGATCAACGCCAACGGAAGCGCCAGCCAGCCGATCATCTTCACCGCCCGAGCCAATGTCGAAGGCACGGCCACCGATTCGACCCAGGGCCTGTGGGGCGGAGTCATATTGCTCGGCCGGGCGCCGATCAGCGACTGCAACACCGCCGTCCCGGGCGGCTCGGCCAATTGCCAGCAGGTGATCGAAGGCACCACCGGCTCCTTCTACGGCGGCAACGTCGCGACCGACAATTCGGGGACGATGCGCTACGTCCAGATCCGCTATTCGGGCTTCGCCATCGCTCCGGGCAACGAGCTCCAGGGCCTCACCATGGGCGGCGTCGGAAGCAACACGACGATCGACCATATCCAGATCCACAACAGCTCCGACGACGGGATCGAGATTTTCGGCGGACGGGTGAACGCGAAGCATCTCATCGTCACCGGAGCGGACGACGACGGGCTCGACACCGACCTCGGCTATCGCGGCACCATCCAGTTCGTGATCGGAGTGCAGCGCGACGGGCAGAACGGCGACTCGATGATCGAGGCCGATTCGAACGGCAACGAGGATGCTCTGCCCCGGCAATATACCCGAGTCTCCAACGCCACCTTCGTGCAGCGTTCGACCGTCCAGGGCGGCAATGCGATCCTGCTTCGCGGCGGCGCCGATTACGCCCTCCTCAACAGCGTCCTCACCGGTCCCCAGGCCTGCCTCGACATCGATGCGACCGGCGGCACCACCGTCCGAGGAACGGACGCGGCGCTCCAGGACGCCGGCCCGCCCGTCTTCCGCTCGGTCGTCCTGTCCTGCCCCACCGCGTTCCGCGACGACGGCAACGTCACCGTCGCCGACATCCAGGCGATCTTCGGCTCCGGCTCGAACGGCAACAACAGCGCCTTCACTTCGAGCCTTACCGGAGTGTTCATCAACGGCGCCGGCGAGAACGCAGTCGCGGCGACCGATCCGACCCCGTTCAACAACGACCAGTTCGCTACCGCCAACGCGGCGGCGCCCAACCGGCTCGAGGCGGTCGCCTATATCGGGGCGGTCCGGAACGCTTCCGACACCTGGTTCACCGGCTGGACCTGCAATGCGGGCTACGTGAGCTTCGGCGGCGGAAGCGGCAATTGCACCGCCGTTCCCACCTCCTGATCGAGCTGCCTGCCCGGGGTGGCGGCCGGCCGCCGCCCCCTTTCCTGACGAACCGGGGGTAATCTGACGATGTTGAAGCCAATCCGCCTGGCGAGCCTGCTGCTGCTCTCCACGGCCCTGACGGCCACCGCCGCGCGTGCGCAGGAGACGGCGCCGGTGCAGGACGCGCCGCAGCCCGCCGCGGATGAGGAGGCCGCGCCCGCGGCGCAGGACGAGGATATCGAAGTCTCCGCCCCCGGCGCCCAGCCGGAGCAGACCGAGGACATCATCGTCACCGGCCGCAACATCCCCAACGTCCTTCGCAACACTCCCGAAGTCGTCTCGGTCCTCTCGGCCGAGGACATCGCCCGAACCGGCGAAGGCGACATAGCCGGCGCGCTCCAGCGCGTTACCGGCCTCTCCGTCGTCGGCAACGGCTTCGTCTTCGTGCGCGGGCTCGGCGATCGCTATTCGCTGGCGCTGCTCAACGGCTCCCCGCTGCCCAGTCCGGAGCCGCTGCGCCGGGTGGTGCCGCTCGACATCTTCCCGACGGGGCTCATCGCGAGCTCGGTCGTCCAGAAGAGCTATTCGGTCAATTATCCCGGCGAATTCGGCGGCGGAGTCATCAATCTGACGACCCGGTCGATCCCGGACGACACCTTTCTCACCGTCGGCGGCTCCGCCGAGCTGGACGGCGAGACGACGGGCCATCTGGGCTATTCCTATTACGGAAGCGACCTCGACCCGCTCGGATTCGACGACGGCGCGCGGGACCTGCCGGCGGGCCTGAGGAGCGCGGTCGCCGGCGGAAGCTTCAACGGCGCCACCACGGCCGCGCAGCGGCGGGATTTCGCGGCGGCTCTGGTCAACGCTCCGACCACCTTGCTCCAGCGCGTGCGCAACGTTCCGGCCAACCTGGGCGGCAATGTCAGCGCCGGCACCGCCTTCGACATGCTGGGAGCGCGGATCGGCCTCCTCGCCGCGGTGGGCTACAGCAACAGCTGGCGGACTCGGGACGCCGTCCAGCAGATCTCGGTAGATCCGGAGCTCGCCGGAACGCCCCAGTCGAGCTTCCGGCGGGTCACCACCGACAACCGCATCCTCGTCAACGCGATGCTCGGCCTCGGCGCGGAGATCGGGAAGCACAAGCTTCGCTGGACCAACCTCTTCATCCGCGACACTCTGAAGCAGGGCCGGCTCGCGGCCGGCTTCAACCGCAGCGTCCAGGATCAGGACGCGAACCTGCCGCCCTCGATCATCGAGCAGAACACCTACTGGTTCGAGCGGCAGCTGCTCGACACCCAGTTCGTCGGCGAGTTCAAGTTCGGGGATCTCAGCGTTGACCTGCGCGGCACCTACGCCAACTCGCAGCGCGAATCGCCCTATGAGCGGGACATCAGCTACACCTATCTCGGCGACGGCAATCCGGCGACGAAGAGCCTCAGCGACGTCGACGATTATGTGAACAACCTCGCGTCGGGCGGCCAGTCCGCGACCATCGCCTTCAACGACCTCAACGAGGACGTCGTCGCGGGTGGAATCGATTTCGCCTACCGGCTGAACGGCAAGCTCCCGACGACGCTCTCGACCGGCTACGCCTATACCGACAGCCGGCGCGATTCCTCGCGCTTCCAGTTCCAATATTTCCGCCCCGAGGGCGCGCTTCCGATCGCGGTGGCGCAGCAACGGCCGGATTATCTCCTCTCCGACTTCAACATCTACAATTACAACATCCAGCTTCGCGACATCTCGGGCGCGGAAGGGGCGGCGGCCTATGAAGCGGGGCTTAGGATCCACGCCGGCTACGCCCAGGCCGAGATCGAGCTTCCGGGGCCGGCGCTGAGGGCGCAGTTCGGAGTCCGCTACGAGGATGCGGTCGAGACGGTGCTGACCAGCGCGGCCGGCGCCGCCGCGACCCGCATCGCCAACGATTATTGGCTGCCGGCGGCCACGGTGACCTGGAACTTCGCCGACAACATGCAGCTTCGCCTTCACGCTTCGAAGACGATCGCCCGGCCGCAGTTCCGCGAGCTGGCGCCGCAAATCTACCAGGATTTCGAATCCGACCGGGAGTTCACCGGCAATCCGTTCCTGACGGACAGCCGGCTGACCAACGCGGAAGCCCGCTATGAATATTATTTCCGCCGGGGCGAGCGCTTCAGCCTCGCCGGATTCTACAAGAAGATCGACAACCCGATCGAATCCGCCGCCTTCTTCGCAGGCGGCGGACAGCTGCGCACCGGCTTCGCCAACGCTCCCCAGGCGACGCTCTACGGCGTGGAGGCGGAGCTCCAGACCTTCCTCCCGCTGTCTGGGCTCGGGAAAGGCTTCGCCGACAAGCGCCTCCTGCTGATCGGCAACTACACCTACACCCAGTCGAAGGTTAAATCGGACGACACGCTGGTGATCGGCCCGGACCTTCAGCCGGTGGCGGCGAACCTCCTGTTCCAGGACGGAGCGCCCCTCACCGGCCAGTCGGACCATCTCGCCAACATCCAGTTCGGGATCGAGAATACGGACCGGCTGTCGCAGGCGACCTTCCTGCTGACCTACGCCAGCGAGCGCGTGACGGAGCGCGGGCCGATCCAGGGAAGCCTGAGGCAGCCGGACATCATCGAGAAGCCCGGCCTGCGCCTCGATTTCGTCGCTCGCGAGCAGGTCGATTTCCTGGGCGCGAAGGCGGAGATCAAGCTCGAGGCGCGAAACCTGCTGGGGCAGGATTACGAGGAATTCCAGGAATTCGGCGACAACCGCATCGACATCAACAGCTACAAGGTCGGCCGGTCGATCAGCGTCGGGATGAGCCTGACGTTCTAGTCGCCGTCTCGTCATCCCGGACTTGATCCGGGACCCAGGAACACGGCGGTGCGAGGCTTTCCGCCATCGGTGTTCATGGATCCCGGCCTTCGCCGGGATGACGGGAAGGGCCGGGATGACGGGGAGGGCCGGGATGACGGGGAGGGGGTACGCGTCGGCTCGGTGTTGGTCGCGGCCTTCGCTGGGATGACAGGATCCGCCCCTAGTCCTCGGCCTCGAGGGAATAGCCGGAGGAGCGGACGGTCCTGATCAGGTCCGGCATGCCGCCTTCGTTGAGCGCCTTTCGGATTCGGCGGATCTGGACGTCGACGGTTCTAAGCTCGATTTCGGAATCCATGCCCCAGACGCTGTTCAGCAGGCCCTCGCGGGTGAAGACGCGCCTGGGGCTCTCCATGAAATGCTGGAGGAGCCGGAATTCGGAAGGCGTGAGATGGATCGGCCTTCCGCCGCGGCGGACGCGGTGGGTCGCGACGTCGAGTTCGAGATCGGCGTAAGCGAGGGTCTCGCCGGCGAGCGCGGGCCGGACCCGGCGAAGAACGGCGCCCACCCGAGCCAGCAGCTCGCGCGGCGAGAAGGGTTTGGTGACATAATCGTCGGCGCCGGTCTCGAGCCCGCGGATCCGGTCGGTCTCCTCGCCCCTGGCCGTGATCATGATGATCGGCACCGCCTTCGTCTCCGGCATGCGGCGGAGCCGGCGGCATACCTCGATCCCGGACGTTCCCTCGATCATCCAGTCGAGGAGGACGAGATCGGGCGGCGATTCGCGCGCGAGAAGGAGCGCCTCGTCACCGTCCGCGGTATGGACGGCTTCATAGCCGTCGCGCTCCAGATGGAAGCGGACGAGTTCCGTCAGGGCCGGATCGTCCTCGACGAACAGGATCCGGCCCTTCGCCATCAATCCGAGCCGCGGGTGGCGTCGGCGCCGCGCGCTCGCTCGCCCAGATGGGCGCCGGTGGCGGCGAAATAGACCATTTCGGCGATGTTGGTGGCGTGATCGCCCATCCGCTCCAAATTCTTGGCGACGAACAGCAGATGGGTCGCGGGCGTGATGTTGTTGGGGCTCTCCATCATGAAGGTGAGGAGGGTCCGGAAGATGCTGTTGTAGAAATCGTCCACCGCCCGGTCGCGCTCGCAGACCTCCACCGCCTTGACGGGATCGCGGGCGACGAAGGCGTCGAGCGCGGTGCGGACCATCTCCGCGACGATCCGGGCCATTTCCGGGAGCAGCGACAGGGGCTTGAGGTTCGAGCTTTCCTCGATCGCGGGCACCCGCTTGGCGATGTTCTTGGCATAATCGCCGATGCGCTCGACTACGCCGGCGATCTTGAGCGCCGCCACCACTTCGCGAAGGTCGTCGGCCATCGGTGCGCGGAGCGCGATGATCTGGACGGCGAGCTTCTCGATATCGGCCTCGAGGCCGTCGATCTTCTTGTCGGCCTCGACCACGGCGCGGGCCGAGGCTCCGTCACGCTCGACGAGCGCTCGCATGGCCGCCGCGATCGCGGCTTCGGCGAGGCCGCCCATTTCGGCGATCCCGGCGCGAAGCTCGTTGAGATCGTCGTCGAAGGCTTTGATCGTGTGGCCGGTGGTCGCCATGGTCCGTTCCCTCAGCCGTAGCGGCCGGTGATGTAATCCTTGGTTCTTTCGACCCTTGGATTGGTGAAGATCTGAGACGTCTCGCCATATTCGATCATCTTGCCGAGATGGAAGAAGGCGGTCCGCTGCGAGACCCGCGCGGCCTGCTGCATGTTGTGAGTGACGATGACGATGGCGTAGCGGCCGCGAAGCTCGTGGATCAGCTCCTCGATCTTGGCGGTGGCGATGGGATCGAGGGCCGAGGCCGGTTCGTCCATCAGGATGACTTCGGGATCCACCGCGATCGCGCGGGCAATGCACAAGCGCTGTTGCTGGCCGCCCGAAAGAGCGGTGCCGCTCTCCTGCAGCCGGTCCTTGACTTCCTCCCACAGGCCGGCGCGCTTCAGCGACTTCTCCACGATCGCATCGAGCTCCTGGCGTCCCGCCGCGAGGCCGTGGATCCGAGGTCCGTAGGCGACATTCTCGTAGATCGACTTGGGAAAGGGGTTGGGCTTCTGGAAGACCATTCCGACCCGGGCGCGCAGCTGCACCACGTCCATTCCACTCGAATATATGTCGGCGCCGTCCAGCTCGATCGTGCCGTCCACGCGCGCGCCGGCGATGGTGTCGTTCATCCGGTTGAACGCACGCAGGAAAGTCGATTTGCCGCAGCCCGAGGGGCCGATGAAGGCGGTGACATGCTCGCGGCTGACGTCGATCGAGACGTCGTCGACGGCGCGCTTTTCGCCATACCAGACGCTCACGCCCCGGGCGCGCATCTTCGGCGATTCCAGCGTCTCGCCCGTTGCCGGCCCGGGCTCCGCCGCCTGACCGTTCTCCGGCGCCTCCACTCGTTCGACCTCTTCCATCAAATTCACCAGCGCCTCTCGAACCTGTTCCGCAGATAGATGGCGATCCCGTTCATCGCCAGCAGGAAGACCAGCAGGACGATGATCGCCGCCGAGGTCTTCTCGACGAAGCCGCGGCTGACCTCGTCCGACCAGA
>DASVTN010000162.1:0-7126 GCA_036387555.1 Allosphingosinicella sp.
CTCGAACCTGTTCCGCAGATAGATGGCGATCCCGTTCATCGCCAGCAGGAAGACCAGCAGGACGATGATCGCCGCCGAGGTCTTCTCGACGAAGCCGCGGCTGACCTCGTCCGACCAGAGGAAGATCTGCACCGGAAGCACTGTCGCGGGATCGGTCAGGCCGCCCGGCGGAGTGGTGATGAAGGCGCGCATCCCGATCATCAGCAAGGGTGCGGTTTCGCCGAGCGCGCGGGCCATTCCGATGATCGTGCCCGTCAGGATCCCCGGCAGGGCCAGCGGCAGGACGTGATGGTAGACGACCTGGATCCGGCTGGCGCCGATGCCGAGGGCGGCGTCGCGAATGGACGGGGGGACCGACTTGATGGCGTTGCGGCCGGCGATGACGATCACCGGCATGGTCATCAGCGCCAGCGTAAGGCCGCCCACGAGCGGCGCCGAGCGCGGCAGGTGCATCGTGTTGAGGAAGACGGCGAGGCCGAGCAGCCCGAAGATGATCGAGGGCACGGCGGCCAGATTGTTGATCGACACCTCGATGAGGTCGGTCCAGCGGTTCCGCGGCGCATATTCCTCGAGATAGACGGCCGAGAGCACGCCCACCGGGAAGGCGAGCGCCAGGGTCACGAGCATCGTCAGGAGAGAGCCCTTGAAGGCGCCCCAGACCCCGACCGCCGCCGGATCCGTCGCGTCGCCCGCGCTCAGGAAGTCGCTGTTGAACCGGGTCCGGACCGCGCCCCGGTCGCCGAGATGCGAATGCACCCGTTCGGAGGCTTCGTCGCCCTCGCCCTTGGCGGCGACGTCGATCGGGCTCGCGGCCGGAAGCCACAGGGTCGCCGTCCGGGTGAGGATGGAGGGATCGGCTTCGATCACCTTGAGAACCTTCAGCCATGCCGTGTCCGACAGCAGGCGCGCGCCTTCCGGTCCGTATTGCGCTTCCACCGCCTTCTGGACCGCCCCCTGGATGTCGGCTCCGGCCAGCGCCGCTTCGGCGTTGGCGGACTTCAGGGTCGCGGGATCGAGGAAGAGGGCGCTCCTGGCGAAGTCCATCTCCAGCCGGACTTCCGTCCGGGTGAAGCCCTTGGCGCCGTTCGACACCATGGTGAAGAGCAGAAGCGCGAGGAAGCCGGCGGAGATCAGGATCGCTGCGAGCCCGACCAGCCGGAACCGGCGCTCGGCCGCGTAGCGGCGGCGCAGGCGCTGCTCCATTCCCGAACCGCTCCAGTCGGTCGGCACCCGGTCGGCGAGGCTAGTCATAGGCTTCCCGGTATTTCTTGACGACCCGGAGGGCGACGATGTTGAGCAGCAGGGTGACGATGAACAGGACGAGGCCGAGCGCGAAGGCGGCCAGCGTCTTGGGGCTGTCGAACTCCTGGTCGCCGGTGAGCAGCTGGACGATCTGGGTCGTCACCGTGGTGACGCTGGCGAAGGGGTTGGCGGTGAGATTGGCCGAGAGGCCGGCCGCCATGACCACGATCATCGTCTCGCCGATCGCCCGGCTGACGGCGAGCAGCACTCCGCCGACGATCCCGGGCAGGGCGGCGGGGACGAGCACCTTGCGGATGGTCTCGGACGTGGTCGCGCCCATCGCGAGCGAGCCGTCGCGCATCGCCTGCGGGACCGCCGCGATCGAATCGTCCGCCATCGAGGAGACGAAGGGGATGATCATGATGCCCATCACCAGTCCCGCGGCGAGAGCGCTCTCGGAGGAGGCGCCGGCGATTCCGATCGACCTTCCAAGATCGCGGATGGCCGGAGCGACGGTCAACGCGGCGAAATAGCCGTAGACGACGGTGGGCACGCCGGCGAGCATCTCGAGCAGCGGCTTCATCCAGCTCCGAACCGCGGGGCGCGCATATTGGGTGAGGTAGATGGCGCTCATCAGGCCCAGCGGGATGGCGACGAGCATGGCGATGATCGCGCCGATGAAGATCGTCCCCCAGAAGAGCGGAATCGCCCCGAAAGCGCCCGACGAGCCGGCCTGGTCGGCGCGCATCGCCGTCTGCGGGCTCCAGTCGAGGCCGAACAGGAAGTCGAAGGGCGAAACCATCGAGAAAAAGCGGATCGATTCGAACAGCAGCGAGAGGACGATTCCCAGCGTGGTCAGGACCGCGATCAGCGAGGCGAGAAGCAAGGCGCCCATCACCACCCGCTCGACCCGGGTCCGGGCCCGGAAGCCCGGCGCCACCCGGCTGTAGGCGAAGGCTCCGCCGGCGAAGGCGAGGATCAGGGCGACGATGGTGCCGATCAGCCGGTAGCGGCCGAGCGCGGACGCGTAGACGGGCGCGAGCTCGCGCGCCTCGGCATTGAAGCCCGACTGGCGGACTCCCTCCGCCAGCTCGCGAGCTTCCTGGAAGATCGCGTTGCGCTGCATCTCGAACGGCGGCAGCCTGGCGGCCGCCGGGCTGGCAAGCACGTCCTGCATCACCAGATGCCCCGAGAGCGGAAGCCAGACGAGGAGGAACAGGAGAGCGGGGATCGCCGCCCACAGAGCGACGTACCAGCCGTGGAAGGCGGGCAGGGAGTGCGGGCGGGCGGCGCCGCGGCCGGCGAACGCCATCGCCCGCGCGCGCCCGGTCAACCACCCGAGCAGGGCGAGGCCGAGGACGGCGAGGAAGACGGCGACGGGGGACATTCAGGCAGTCCTCCCCGAGCTTGTCTCGGGGAGGGGGACCGCGCCGCGAAGCGGCGTGGTGGAGGGGTGATGCAGAGGCCGAATTGCCCCTCCACCGCGCTTTGCGCGGTCCCCCTCCCCCAGCAAGCTGGGGGAGGAATGGACGCTGGTTCGCCTCACTTCAGCCCGTCCGCGGTCATCGCGGTGAGCTTGGTCGCGGCTTCCGAGCCTTTCGCCTGGACGTCGGCGGGGGAGGGGATGAGGCCGCGGCGCTCCAGATAGCCGCCCTTGGCCCACGCCTTGGCAAATTCGGCGAGGAACTCGCGCATCCCTGGAATGACGTTCACATGCTCGCCCTTCGCGTAGAGGTAGAGCTGACGCGCGCCGGGATAGGTGAGGCTGGAGATCGTCTCCGCGGTCGGAGCGACTCCGCCCAGGGGGATGCCCTTCACCTTGTCGGCATTCTCCTCGAGGAAGGAATAGCCGAGAACCCCGATGGCGCCGGAATTGGCGGCGACCTTCTGGACGAGCAGATTGTCGTTCTCGCCCGCTTCCACATAGGCGCCGTCCTCGCGGACCTTGGTGCACAGATCCTTGTGCTTGTCCTTGTCGGTCTCCTTCAGCGCCTTCATCGCCGGATCGCTTTCGCAGCCCTTCTCGAGGATCAGCTCGGCGAGGCTGTCGCGCGTGCCCGAGGTCGGCGGCGGGCCGTAGACCTGGATCGCGACCGCGGGGAGGGCGGGGTTGACGTCCTTCCAGGTCTTGGCGGTATTGGGCTTGCCGAACGGATTGGCGGCGAGCGCGGCGTAGACGTCGCGGGCGGTCAGGCTCATCGCGGGGCCGTTCTTGCCTTCGATGAGCGCGAGGCCGTCGATTCCGACAGGGATCTCGATGACCTGCTTGACGCCGTTCTTCGCGCAATCCTGAAATTCCGAAGCCTTGATCCGCCGCGAGGCGTTGGTCATGTCCGGATGCTGGTCGCCGACGCCGCCGCAGAAGAGCTTCAGGCCCGCTCCGGTCCCGGTCGATTCGACGATCGCGCTCATCCCGGGATGAGTGCGCTGGAACTGCTCGGCGACGGCGGTGGTGAAAGGATAGACGGTCGAGGAGCCGACGATCTGGATCTGCTGGCCCTGGCCGCCGCCCGATTGCTGGCCGCACCCGGCGAGCGCAATGGCGGCGAGAGCCGCCGCGAAAATGCTTTTGTTCATTCGTGCCTCCAATGACCCGCCACTGCCGGACCGGCGCGACCCCCTTAGGTCCGTCGCGCGTACCCCTTGTGACGTTTGGATGACGGTTTCATGACACCGGTTCCGTTTCGCGCGGCAGCCACACCGTCACGCAGGTCCCTTCGCCGAGGCTGCTCCTGATGCCGAGCCGGCCGCGGTGGCGGCCGACGATATGCTTGACGATGGCGAGGCCGAGCCCGGTGCCGCCGACCGCCCGGCTGCGGCCGGCGTCCACCCTGTAGAATCGTTCGGTGAGGCGTGGGAGATGCTCCGGGGCAATGCCGTCGCCGCGATCGATCACCGTCAGGCGCAGGAGCGCGGGTCCGTCCTCCTCGATCCGAACCGTCACCTGGGAATGGGTGCGGCCATATTTCAGGGCGTTGACGACGAGGTTGCGAAGCAGCTGGAGCAACTGGCCCCGGTCCCCTGGGACGGTCGTCGAGGCGGCCTCATTTTCGACGACCAGCGCATTCGACCGTTCTAGGAACAGCTGCTCGCACCCCGCCCGAACCTCCTCCACGACCTGGACCAGATCGACCGGATCGCGCGGCGCGTTGAACCGCTCGGCCTCGATCCGGGAAAGCGACATCAAATCCTCGATAAGCTGCTGCATGCGCTTCGCCTCGCCGTGCATGAGGCCGAGGAAGCGAAGCCTGATTTCCTTTTCGGCGCCGGCCGAATCGTCCTGCAGGGTCTCGATGAACCCGAGCACCGTCGCCAGCGGTGTTCGAAGCTCGTGACTCGCGTTGGCGACGAAATCGACGCGCATCCGCTCGGCGGCGATCGCCTCGCTCCGGTCGGCGAGATGAACCAGCCTGGAACCGTCCTCAAGCGAGGCGATCGTCATCAGCCAGCGCCGGTCGGCATGGCCGACGCCGACGACCTCCATCTGCTCGGCCGGAGCGCCGGGGGACGCCGGGGCGGTGAGGCGCTCGACCGTCGCCGGGTGGCGCATGGCGAGGCGGACGTCCTGACCTTCGATCCACTGGCCCAGAAGCTGCTTGGCCGGAGCGTTGGCGACGGCGATCCGCCCGCCCTCGAGAAGCAGCATCGGCTCGGGCAGAGCGCCGAGTATCTCCCGCGCCCATTGCTCCTTGCCGCTCGGAGGCGGCGCCGGCGCGGGGGCGGGTTCGGGAAAGAAATAGGCCCGCCAGCCGATGAGGGTCGCGGCGGATCCGCCGATCAGCCCGAGAAGAGCCGCCCAAAGCGGCCCGCCGGCGAACAAGGCGGCGGCCACGGCGAGAGCGGCGATGGCTGCGGCCGCGAGCGGCTGCCGGAATGCGCTGGAAGGCATGACGCCGTCCTAGCCGGGCGCCGCGTGGGGGCACAATGTCCCAATGCCCGGCCGCCGCCGCGGCTGGGGGCGTCAGGTCGTAGCAGGATCGACATTCAGCCTCAGGTACCCTTCAATCCTCCCCTGCATTTGCAGGGGAGGGGACCAGGTGAAGCCTGGTGGAGGGGCCGTTCTGACTCCGAAGACCCCTCCACCGCGCTTCGCGCGGTCCCCCTCCCCCGGAAATCCGGGGGAGGACTGAGGAGCGGCTCAGTCCCGGATGAATCTCGGTACAGTCTAGCGGGCGGCGGTCCGGACCGCGGGCTGGTAACGCGCCAGCGCCTCGCGGGCGAGCTGGGCGGTGGAGACGACGCGGCCTTCCGCCGTCGTCACCTCGAACTGGCGGTCGGAGGCGAGAGCCAGCTTCCAGGCCGAGACGGCGTCGGCGACGCGGCCGGTTTCCGCATAGACCTTGCCGAGGTTGATGAGCCGCGCCGGATCGTCCTTGCGGATGCCGCGAAGGTCGCCCAGTTGCGCTTCGGCGGCGGCCCAATCGCCGCGGTCGAGGGCGGCGACGCCGAGGGCGCCCCTCTCATATCCCTGTTCGACGAGGCTGCTCTGCTCGTTCGTCGCACAGGCGGAAACCGCGATCGCGGCGGTTGCGGCCAGGATGAATTTTCGCATCGCTTCGTCTCCGCTTGGAGGAACGGCGCTTTGTTACACCTTGGTGACAAATATGTGAAGCCCGTGTGACAGGCGCCCCCGTTCCTGTGTCGGGCCGGATCGACTCCCCGCGCCGCACGTTCAGGCGGCACCGGCACGGAGGAATTGATGAGCGAGGACGAGGACCGCGGCCTTCCGCTCCATGACGAAGCCATGGCCCGCTCCAAATGGCGTGGCGGCGAGACGATCATCGAAAAGGGCGGCGACGGTTCGTCCGGACCCGCCAGCGAGGTCGACAACGCCGGCCAGAGCGGCGGAACCGGAACGGGCCCGGACCTGATGAAGGATCTCGCTGAACGGCCGCCAGACTGAAGTACGATCCCTCACTTGTGACCGTCATTGCGAGCGAAGCGAAGCAATCCAGCGACTCCTCCGGAGCCCCCTGGAGGCTTCGTCGCTTCCGCTCCTCGCAATGACGGCCCGGGCCGGACGAGCCCGACGAATTTATCGGCGGCCAGAATTGTTGCGGGTGGCCCAGATCAGGAGCCGGCCGAACAAGGCCCAGCCGCCGCGGCTTTCCTCCAGCGGCCTTCGCCTCGCAACTCCTGCTCGTTCCGCGCGCTCATGCATGAACCGGTCCTCCGTGGGATCGGGTCGCTGTTAGAAGAGCGGTGTTGCAGGCTCGTGACGGCGCCGGTCTTCAGGGCGTCGCGGCCGGCTCCCGCAAGGCGCCGCCGATCGCGCCGATCGCCTTCCTCATCTGCTCGAGCGTGAACGGCTTGGTGAGCACCACCGATTCATGGCCGTGGCGAGCGATCGACCGGCTGTCGGCGTAGCCGCTGATGATGATCCCGGGCATTCCGGGCCGGATCTGGCGGGCCTGTTGAAGCACGTCCGAGCCGGAGAGGAGGGGCATCGCGTAATCGGTGATGATGAGATCGTAGTCGGCCGGAGCGGCGCTGAGCTTGCGGAGGAGCCCGGGACCATCGGTCGCGGTCTCGACCTGGTGGCCCATGTCGTTCAGCATTCCGGCGGTGGTTTCGCGGACCGCGTCGTGATCGTCGACGAGGAGGATCCGAAGGGCGCCGCCGTCCGCTTCCGCTTCCGCGGCGGGAGCGGCCTGCTCTTCCTTCGGCTCCTTCGCCGCCGGCGCGCGCGGCAGCCAGATCTCGACCGTGGTTCCTTCGCCTTCCTGGCTGTCGATGTCGATCCCTCCGCCCGACTGGTGGGCGAAGCCGTAGACCATCGACAGGCCGAGCCCGGTTCCCTTGCCGACCGCCTTGGTGGTGAAGAAGGGCTCGGTCACCTGCTCGAGGATGCCGGCCGGGATCCCGCTTCCGTCGTCGGTGACGG
>DASVTN010000163.1:0-10885 GCA_036387555.1 Allosphingosinicella sp.
CTTCCCACACCTGCTGCCAGCGCGCGTCGGCCTCGAGCGGGTTGAAACGCGCCGCCATTTCAGGCTTGCTCCTTAGCTGGCGATGGCGTTCCGGCGGAGATCGCGGGCGCGGGTGAGGATGATTTCCTCGAGCTTCTGGACGGTCGCCGCCGCGACCGGCGCGTTCACCCACTGGCCGCCCTGCATCACCTGACGCGAGGCGGCGACTCGAAGCGCGTCGGCGCGAAGGTCGCGGTCGAGGATGGTGGCGGTGACCTTGACCCGCTCGTTGGGCGAGCCCGGATTGGTGTACCAGTCGGTGACCATCACGCCGCCGTTCGAATCGACCTGCGCCATCGGAGCGAAGGAAAGGGTCTCGAGCGCCGCGCGCCAGAGATAGGAATTGACTCCGATGGTCGTGATCTTCGACGCCGCCAGATCGGCCTCGCGGGTCCGGTCGCCGCTGCTGCGTCCGAGCGACTTGTTGATGTCTTCCCGAACGAAGTCGCAGGCTGAAAGGCCGAAGGCGCCGACGATCGTCAGGGCCAGAATAGCAGCGCGTCGCATGAAGCTTGTGTCCTTGGAAACTACAGGGGTCGATCGCCGTTATAGAACGCGCCACGCGGGCGGCAAGCCGTCTCTCGGGCGAGGCGGAGCCAATCGCCGCGAAGAATGTTGTGCTGCCACGTCAAGGTGGGGTTGTGGAAAAGATGCAACATGCCGGAACGATTCGTGCCCCGCTTCCCGGCTCCGCTGGTTTGACCCGGACGGACGTACTACATCCGCTGCGTTACGGGAATCGGGAGTCGTGATCGTGAAGCTCGGAGGCATCGGTGCGGTGGGAAGCGCGGCGCTCGTCGCGCTCGCGCTCGTGCTGACTCCCGCCCTTGCCGCGAACACCCAGCCCGCCAAGAAGGTGCGCCCGGCCGCTTCGCTTCGCGCGGGCACCTTCACTCCCGCCGTCTCGGATCCGCGCCTGGCCGCCGAGCTCGCGCGCCGCGGAGTGCAGGCGAACAGCTTCCGTTTCACTCCGGCGCCGACCTCGGTCAACCGGAGCCAGTCCATCCGGGTCGCCATCCGCGCCCGCGCCGCCGCGCCCGCCGGCGCTCCCCGCCGCGCCGCCGACGTGTCGGCCACTCCGGTGACCGCGATCACGCCCACCGTCTACAATCTCGGCGCTTCGGTCGGCTGGAAGCGTTTCGCGCTCTCCGGCGACGTCGACCGGGTGAAGGGCGGAGCGCTTCCCGGCGGCCGCAAGGCGGCCGAAGTCGGGGTGAGCTATTCGGGCAGCCGCTTCACCGCCCGGGCCGAGGCCGGAGTCGCCAAGGCCGATCCGAACACGCCCCGGATCATCGCCGAGGACGAGAGCTACACGGTCGGAGTCGGCGGTTCCTACCGGATCGCCCGCAATCTCGATGTCACCGGCGGAGTCCGCTACAAGATCCAGCGGGACCGGCTCGAGGCGCTCGCCGATCCGCGCCGCGACAGCCAGGCCGTCTATCTGGGCACCGCCTTCCGCTTCTAATATTGGCTTGCGCCCCCCTGATCATGCGTCATCTTGAACTTGTTTCAGGACTTGGCTCGAATCGGCACCCAGGCTTCCCTATCCTTAAATCCTCCCCTGCATTTGCTGGGGAGGGGGACCATGCGAAGCATGGTGGAGGGGCCTTACGGACTTTCGAAGAACCCCTCCACCGCGCTTCGCGCGGTCCCCCTCCCCCGGAAATCCGGGGGAGGAATTGAAGTAGCCGCGCGCCAGCAGCTCAGCCCCAGGCGTCGATCCCGGCCCAGCCGTGGATATGCGGCAGCCGCCGCGCCGTTCGTCCGTCCACTCCGCCGAGCGCGATCACCGGGACCCTCGCCTGGCGAGCGATCAGGCCGAATCGAACCGGTCCGAGCGCCGCCCCGCCGGGGTGGGAGCGTGTCGGGAAGGCGGGCGAGAGGAATACCAGGCTGGCGCCGCGCCGTTCAGCCGATTTCAATTCGCGCAGGCCGTGCGCCGACGCGCTGAATCCGCCGCGACGGCCGCCATGCACGCCGTCGGCGCGCACGCCCTTGCCGCCGGCGAGCAAAAGCAGGCGCCGGCGCCTCGCCACCTTCCGCACCCGCTCGAACAGCTTGCGCCGCTCGGCCGGCGCCAAAGAGTAATGGCGGAAGACGACGCCGGACCCTTTCGGCAGCCGCTCCAGCGCTTCCCAAAGCGATTCGCCCTGGCGCTCGTCCGTCATCAGCCAGAGGCGCGGCAGAGGCTGGCGGCGGAGCATGCTGCTTCCTATAGCAGCCGCCATGACCGGCGCATCACCCGCACAGCGGCTGCACGAAGTGAGGGAGAAGATCGCCCGCGCCGCCCGTCTCGCCGCCCGGCCGCCCGGCGACGCCACGCTGGTCGCTGTGTCGAAGACCCACGGCCCCGGCTCCATCCGGCCGCTGATCGAGGCGGGGCAGCTCGAATTCGGCGAGAACCGGGTCCAGGAGGCGCAGGACAAATGGCCCGCGCTCAAGGCGGAAGCTCCCGGCGTTCGGCTCCACCTGATCGGCCGGCTGCAGTCGAACAAGGCGGCCGACGCGGTCGCCCTGTTTGATTCGATCCATTCGGTCGACCGGCCGTCGCTGGTGGAAGCGCTGGCGGCGGCGATGGAGAAGGACGGCCGGCGCCCCGACTGCTTCCTCCAGGTGAACATCGGCGACGAGCCGCAGAAGGGCGGCTGCGCGGTGGCGGATCTGCCGGCGCTGGTGGAGAGAAGCCGCGGCGCCGGGCTCCCGGTCGCCGGCCTGATGTGCATCCCGCCGGCGGAGGTCGAGCCGGCGCCCTATTTCGCCCTCCTCGCCAGGCTCGCGCGGCGCCACGGCGTTGCGGGCCTCAGCATGGGCATGTCGGCCGACTTCGAGACCGCCGTCGCGATCGGAGCCACTCATGTCCGGGTCGGCACCGCATTGTTCGGAGGCCGGACCTGAGCTTCGGGGATGGCCTGGAACTTTCTTACGTCATCGGTCCGGGGGGCCGATGATCTTCCAGGCCATGATCTTCGATTTCGACGGGGTGATCGTCGACAGCGAGATCCTCTCCAACGCTCTTCTCGCCGAGGCCTTGACCGATCTGGGCCATCCCACGTCTCCGGAGCAGGCCGTCCAGCGCTATATCGGCCTCAACTGGCGCGATATGGGCTTGGTGATCGAGAAGGAGATCGGTCGTCCGCTGCCGGCCGACTTCCGGAGTCGAGTGAAGGAGGCCTTCGAGCTTAGAATCGAGGAGGTGACGGCGGTGGCGGGGGTCGAGGCGTTCCTCGACGCGCTTCCTCCGATCCCCAAAGCCGTCGCCTCGTCCAGTCCCAGCCAATGGCTGCGGAGCTCGCTCGGGCGGTTCGGGCTGGCCCACCATTTTGGGGACCGGCTTTTCAGCGCCGCCGAGCATGTCGAGCGGGGCAAGCCCCATCCGGACATCTACCTCCACGCGGCCCGCGCGCTTGGAGCGCGGCCGGCGGACGTGCTCGTGATCGAGGACACTCCGACCGGGGTGAAGTCGGCGCGCGCGGCGGGAATGACGGTCGTCGGTCTTTGCGCCGGGCTTCACTGCGGGCCGGGCCATGGAGAGAGGCTGAAGGCGGCCGGAGCGGACCATGTCGCCGGTAGCTATCCGGAAGTGCTTGATATCGTGCTGCCGGGCTTGCAGCTCGGTTGAGATACGGAGCCCGCGTCATCCCGGCGAAAGCCCGGACCTCGGGGAGACCCGCCCAGACTTCTTGTCCCGGGGTCCCGGCTTTCGCCGGGATGACGGGCAAGGGCGTCATGGCGTCAGAGCGAATGGCCGCTGCGCGAGCGCTTGGTTTCCAGATAGTCTCGATTATGGGCATTGCCGCCCGCCTTTAGCGGAACCCGCTCGGTCACCCGGATCCCGGCCGACTCCAGCCCCTCGACCTTCCTGGGATTGTTGGTGAGCAGCCGGACCTCGTCCTGCGCCAGCGCCGCGAGCATCCGGGCGGCGAGCGTGTAACGCCGTTCATCGTCGGCGAAGCCCAGGCGGAGATTGGCGTCGACCGTGTCGAACCCCTGGTCCTGAAGCGCATAGGCCCTGAGCTTGTTGACGAGGCCGATGCCGCGCCCTTCCTGGCGCAGATAGAGGAGGATGCCCCAGCCCGAAGCGGCGATCGCCGCGAGCGCGGAGTCGAGTTGCGGGCCGCAATCGCATTTCAGCGAGCCGAGCACGTCCCCGGTCAGGCATTCGCTGTGGAGGCGGACGAGCGGCGGCTTTCCGGAGGGCGCGCCGATGAGCAACGCCACATGCTCGGCGCCGTCGTCGTCGGAGCGGAAGGCGACGATCTCCGCCTGCTCGGCGAAGCGGGTGGGAAGCCGGGCGCGCGACGCGATCCTCAGCGACATCGCCAGCTCGAACGCTTCGACGTCCGCCGGCGCGAGAGAGACGGAATCCTCCCCCGCCTCGCCGTCGAGGAACAGGGCCGGAAGCAGCCCCGCCCGGCGCGACAAGGCGATTGCGGCGCCGGCGGCCGAATCGCAGCCGATCTCCGCCGCCCGGAAAGGGCCCTTGAGCGGCCGCGACAGGTCCAGCGCGGGATCGGCGACGGCGGTGGCTTCGGCAAGGCTCATTCCGCTTCGCTCGATCCGGACGGGTCCGGTGGGCACGGCCTCGCGCTGATTGGCGAGCTTCAAGGTCACCGCGCGGTGCCCGGAGATGAGGAGGTCGGCCGGCCGTCCCGAGTCGAAAGCGGCGAGCGAGGCCTCGTCCGCCGTCTCCACGGCGAGGAAGCCGGTTCGCGCGATCCGGACCGGCCAGCCGCGTCGAAGCGCGTCGATCGCCCGGGCGACGTCGCGCCCGCCGCTCAAACCGAGAATTCCGTGACGAGCGGGACGTGGTCCGACGGGCGGGTCCAGTTGCGGCAGGGCTCGTGGACGACGTGCCGCACCGCCTGCCGGGCGATGTCGGCCGTGGCCCACATATGGTCGAGGCGGCGGCCGCGGTCGTTCACGGTCCAGTCGGGCGAGCGGTAGCTCCACCAGGTGTGGAGACGCTTGGGGGCCGGGTGGAAGTGGCGCCCGAGGTCGACCCAGCCGTTGCTCTGCTGGAGCCGCGCCAGCGCCTCGACCTCGACGGGCGTGTGACTGACGACGTTGAGCAGCTGCTTGTGGTTCCACACGTCGCATTCGAGGGGAGCGACGTTGAAGTCGCCGACGACGATGGTCGGGCAGGCGCAGGCCTCGGACCAGCGGGTCATGCGCTCGATGAAGTCCAGCTTCTGGCCGAACTTGGGATTGATCTCGCGATCGGGCGTGTCGCCGCCGGCGGGAACGTAGACGTTCTCGAGCCTAATGCCGCATTCGAGGCGGACTCCGATGTGCCGGGCCTCGCCATTGGCCTGCCAGTCGTGGCGCTCCTCTTCCCGCGCCGGCAGCCGGCTGAGGATCGCGACCCCGTGATGCATTCGCTGGCCGCACAGGATCTGGTGAACGTAGCCGAGGCCATGGAACATGCCGGCCGGGAAGTCCGGATCGCAGACCTTGGTCTCCTGAAGGCACAATATGTCGGGTGATTCCTCGCGCAGGAACTTCTCGACGATCTCGATCCGGGCGCGCACGGAATTGATGTTCCAGGAGGCGATCTTGAGGGTGTCGGACATGATTGCGGCTCTAGCCGGACGCGGGTTTCCTGTCGATGTCGGGCAGGGGCCGCCACTGTCCCTTCAAGCCAAAGGCCCCCGCTCCGGGGGCGTGGAGCGAGGGCCAACCAAGCGTGGTCTACGCGAGGCTCGATTACGGCGGCGAGGCCGGGCAACAGGGGGAAAACCCGACAGCGACCACCCGCAATCGCAAGGGATGTTTTAGTGTCCCGTTCCTGTCGCCGCGATGAATGGACTCAGGCTTTGCCCCGCTTGACCGGGCGCTGGAAAGTGAAGGCGCTGTCCGCCACCGGGACGTTGAAACGCTGGCCGGAGAGCTTGACCGTCGTCCGGTTGTTCTGGGCGTCGATCACCGTCCAGCCCTGGAGCAGCAGTCCCGAAGGGCTGCTTCCCACCTTGGCGAAGCCGAGCGTGATCGTGCCGAATTCCGGCTTCCTGGGATCGCGCGCCTGGACGAGGAGAGTTTGCGAGTCGTTGCGCACCACCTTGGCGATCCGGCTGAGGTCCGGATTGGGGTTGAGAAGGACTCCGAGCGGAGAGTTGCCGATCGGCCAGCCGTCGACGCGGCCGGTCTCATAGTCGATCATGTTGAGCTTGCGGCCGTCCGCCACGATCAGCATCGGAACGCCCTTCTGATACTGGAAGCGAAGCTTGCCCGGGCGCTTCAGGGTCATCGTGCCGGTGAGCGCCCGGCCCTTGCGGTCGGTCTGGCGGAAGCTCGCGACCATCGTATTGACGGCCTTGAGGTGCGCGGTGACCTGGGTCAGCGGCGAGGCGGCCTGGGCCGCGACCGGCGCCTGCGGCACCAGCATGGCGACGGCCGCGGCCGACCCGGCGGCAAGGGCGAGCGTCTTCAAACGCATCATTCTAAAGTCTCCATCAGGTGGAATTCGAGGCCGGCTCTGCCCTCCCGCTCTTGAATGCCCTCTGAACCTGCGGGTTCCCTTTCGTCCTGCGACTCGTCCAAACCCTAGTGCAGGGGCCGCCCCTCCGGGTCGACCAGCACTTCGCGGCGGCCGACATGGTCCGGGGCGCTGACGATCCCGTCCTTCTCCATCCGCTCGATCAGCCGGGCGGCGTTGTTGTAGCCGACCCGGAGCTGGCGCTGGAGGTAGGAGGTGGAAGCCTTCTGGCTTTCCGCGACCGTCTGCACCGCCTTGCGGTAGAGCTGGGCCTCCGGATCGTCCTCCCCCGTCGGCTGGCCCTCGAACATGTAGCCGCCGTCCTCCGGCTCCTCGGTGACGGCCTGGACGTAGCTCGGCTGGCCCTGCGCGCGCCAATGGTCGGCGACGGCGCGCACCTCCTCGTCCGAGACGAACGGGCCATGGACCCGGGCGATCTGCTTTCCGCCCGGCATGTACAGCATGTCGCCCTTGCCGAGCAGCTGCTCCGCCCCCTGCTCGCCCAGGATGGTCCGCGAATCGATCTTGGAGGTGACGGCGAAGCTGATCCGGGTCGGGAGGTTCGCCTTGATCACTCCGGTGATGACGTCGACGGAGGGGCGCTGGGTCGCCATGATCAGGTGGATCCCGGCCGCGCGCGCCTTCTGGGCGAGGCGCTGGATCAGGAACTCGACCTCCTTGCCCGCCGTCATCATCAGGTCGGCGAGCTCGTCGACCACGACGACGATCTGCGGCAGGACCTCGTAGTCCAGCTCCTCCATCTCATATTTGGGCTGGCCGGTCTCGGGATCGTAGCCGGTCTGCACCCGCCGCCCCATCGACTGCCCCTTGGCCTTCGATTCGCGGACCTTGGCGTTGAAGCTGGAAAGCTGCCGGACCCCGACCGAGGCCATCATCCGGTAGCGCTCCTCCATCTGCTCGACCGTCCATTTGAGCGCCCGGATCGCCTTGGCCGGCTCGGTCACGACCGGCGCGAGCAGATGCGGGATGTCGTCGTAGCTGCTCAGCTCCAGCATCTTCGGGTCGATCATGATCATTTTGCACTGCTCCGGGGTCAGCCGGTAGAGCAGGGACAGGATCATGCAGTTGAGGCCGACCGACTTGCCGGAGCCGGTGGTTCCGGCGACGAGCAGATGCGGCATCGGCGCGAGATCGGCGACGACCGGATCGCCGGAGATGTTCTTGCCGAGCACGATCGGAAGCTGGGCGACCTGGTCCTCGAAGGCGTGGCTTGCGATCAGCTCCGAAAGGACCACCATCTCCCGCTTGGGGTTGGGAAGCTCGATCCCGATCACGCTGCGGCCCGGGATGGTCGCAACCCGCGCCGACAAAGCCGACATGTTGCGGGCGATGTCGTCGGCGAGCTGGATCACCCGGCTCGCCTTGATCCCGCTCGCGGGCTCGAGCTCGTACATGGTGACGACCGGTCCCGGCCGGACCTCGACGATCTCGCCCTTCACCGAGAAATCCTCGAGCACCGATTCGAGCAGGCGGGCGTTGCGCTCGAGGCTCGCCTTGTCGAGGGCCCCTCCCACGGGCGGGGGCGCGGGAGCGAGCAGCTCCAGGCCCGGCAGCTGGTAGCTGTCGCCGAGCGCGAGCGACGCCTGGCGCTCCCGGAGCGGCCTTTTCGCCTGCGCCGGGGTCCGGACCCGATCGTTGATCACCGTGCGCGGCGGCTCGGCGGGGACGATCACCGGAGTCCGCGCCGGCCGGTCCTCCGGCTCGGGCAGCTCGTCCGCCGGCGCGTAGTCGCCGCGTTCGCGCCTCGGCAGCCGGCGCGAGGCGATCCACGCCCGCTCGTCCGACCGGAGCCCGAGCCCGAGCCAGCACAGGAGGAGGCCCGCCGCCCCGAACAATCCGACGGCGACGATCCGGAACGGCTCGACGATGCCCGGCTCGCCGATCGCGCCCAGCCCGAGCTCGACCAGCTTCGCCAGCGACAGTCCCGCGGCGCCGCCCCAGCTCGCCGGCAGTCCGTTCACCGCCTGGCCGGACAACAGCGAGGCCGCGCCGCCGACCAGGATCATCCCAAGCACGGTGAACCCCAGCGAACGCAGCCAACGGGTCGGCTCGGCACTTCCCGCCGTCCGGATGCCGATCAGCGCGATGAGTGGGAGAAGCAGAGCAACCGGCGGGCCGAACAGGCTGAGCAGAAGGTCGGCGATCCACGCCCCCGGCGCACCGACCCAGTTGCGGACCGGGCCGGCCGCGGCGGTGTTGAGGGACGGGTCGGTCGGCTCGTAGCTGACCAGCGCCAGCAGCATCAGCAGGGCCGCCGCGCCGAGGCCGCCTCCGATCAGGAGCGCCCAGCTGCGGCGCATCCCGCGCTTCATCCCCGTCCGCCATTGCGCCAGTCTCAGCTGACGGGCGCTCTGCGCTGCTGAAGCCGCCATCCCCGTGCCCCAAATGTTCTGAGAGGGTTAATGCGCCCTGCGGGAGTCCCCGGTCAAGCGCTTGGCGTTGCAGCTTTGCATCGGTACGGCGGGAAAATCGTTGAAAGGGACGCCATGGATCGCGCGGACGTCATCATTTTGGGCGGTGGGCTCATCGGCCTCACCCTGGCCGTCGCGCTCGACCGCCACGGCCTCTCGTCGATCGTCGTCGATCCCGCCGATCCGGAGCGCAACGTCGCTCCGGCCTTCGACGGCCGGGCGACCGCCATCGCAAGCGCTTCGTGGCGGATGCTGGAGGCGATCGGAGTGGCCGATCGGCTCGAAGGCGAAGGCTGCCCGATCCGGTCGATCCGGGTGAGCGACGGCCTCCGGCCCGGCGGCATCGTCTTCGATTCGCCCGAGGCCGACGATCCCCTCGGGATCATGGTCGAAAACCGGAGGCTGAGGCAGGTTCTGCTCGAAACCGCGCTCGACGCCGACCGGGTCCGGCTGCTGATGCCGGCCTCCGCCGCCGAGATCGTCCGCGATTCGGCCGGCGTCCGGGTCGCGCTGGAGGACGGCCGGGCCGTCACCGCGCCCCTGCTCGTGGGGGCGGAGGGCCGCGGTTCGCCGACCCGGGAAGCCGCCAACATCCCGATGGCGCGCTGGAGCTACGATCATTCCGCGATCGTCCTCACCGTCGAGCATGAGCGGGATCACGAGAACGCGGCCTACGAGATCTTCTATCCGTCCGGGCCCTTCGCCGTCCTTCCGCTGCTTCCGGGCACCCGCTCGGCCATCGTCTGGTCCGTCCCGGCGGCCGACGCGGCGGCGGTCATCGATCTTCCAGACCGGGCCATGGCGCATGAAATATCCAAGAGGATGGGCGGCTTCCTCGGCGAGGTACGGCTCGCTGGGCCACGCTGGAACTATCCCCTCGGCTTCCACCATGCCGCCACCATGACCGCGGAGCGGCTGGCCCTGGCGGGCGATTCCGCCCACGGCATCCATCCCATCGCCGGCCAGGGCCTCAATCTCGGCCTCCGGGACGTCGCGGCCCTCGCCCAGGTGCTGGTGGAAGGCGCCCGCCTGGGGCTCGACCTCGGCGATTCCCAGCTGCTGTCGCGCTACGAGCGCTGGCGCGGCCTCGACACGCTCACCGTCGCCGCGGCGACCGACGGCCTCACCCGCCTCTACGGGGTCCCGGGCCGCACCGCTTCGGCGATCCGCCGCTTCGGAATGGGCATCGTCCAGCGCGTCGGACCGCTGAAGAGCCAGCTCATGGCCGAAGCGAGGGGCGAGAGCGGCGAGCTCCCGCTGCTTCTCCGGGGGCTGGCGATTTGAGGAGAGAAATCCTCCCCCAGCTTGCTGGGGGAGGGGGACCGCGCGAAGCGCGGTGGAGGGGAAAAGCGGAAGGTCCGGATCACCCCTCCACCACGACGCTTCGCGCCGCGGTCCCCCTCCCCGAGCAAGCTCGGGGAGGAGCTATAGCGGCCGCGCTTCCCCGATGGGCATCACCGCCTCTCCGTCCCGAACCGGATCGATCTGAACGAGTTCCTCCCCCAGCTTGCTGGGGGAGGGGGACCGCGCGAAGCGCGGTGGAGGGGTTCTACGGCGTCGGAAGAACCCCTCCACCACGACGCTTCGCGCCGCGGTCCCCCTCCCCGAGCAAGCTCGGGGAGGAATTTCGGAGGATCCGTCATCCCGGCGAAGGCTGGGACCCCAGGCCGAGAAGTCGTCGCGGCTCCGCTGCGACCGAAAGAACCTGATTCCTCCCCCAGCTTGTCTGGGGGAGGGGGACCGCGCGAAGCGCGGTGGAGGGGTTCTACGGCGTCGGAAGAACCCCTCCACCACTACGCTTCGCGCCGCGGTCCCCCTCCCCGAGCAAGCTCGGGGAGGAATTTCGGAGGATCCGTCATCCCGGCGAAGGCCGGGACCCCAGGCCGAGAAGTCGTCGCGGTTCCGCTGCGGCCGAAAGAACCTGATTCCTCCCCCAGCTTGC